>JAYVOO010000282.1:0-6508 GCA_043757905.1 Oligoflexia bacterium | reverse complement strand
ATCGAGAGGTTCAATGCAGCCAGCCGTTCTGATCCTCGGGGCGCTCGAGCGGGAACTTGATTCTAGGACTAGGCCCGCTGACCTTGCCCTGGCAGATGCAGGAGTGGCAAGATGGTGGGGTTCTTGCAGCTCTGTCCGAAGCTCCCAAACCTGAACCGGCTGCCGCACGCAACCTGAACGGAATCCGATGTTCGAGCTTGATCCAATCCTGATCGCCTCCCTGCTAGCGCTAGCATTCCTGCTTCTGGGTTTCACGGGTGCGCCGCTCTTCGCGTGGGGCGGCATTGCTGTGCTGGGAGTGTTCGCGCTCGGAGCACCCTGCTGGTTGTTAGTCGCGCTTGCAGTCGGCACCGCCATCGGAGTCATCCGGCCCTTGCGGGCGTTGATTCTCACGCGGGCGGTGATGGCGCTCTTCAGCCGGCTTAAACTTTTTCCTAAGATCTCGGAGACCGAGCGCGCGGCGATCGAAGCGGGCACGACCTGGATCGAAGGCGAGTTGTTCTCGGGCAGGCCTGATTTTCACAAGATCCTCGCGCAGCCTTATCCGAAGCTGACAGCCGACGAAAAATCTTTTCTCGATGGTCCCTGCGAGCGACTCTGCGCGACGATTGATGACTGGAAGATCTGGAAGGAACGCCGCATTCCCGATGAAGTCTGGGAGATGATCAAGAAGGAGAAGTTTCTCGGGATGATTATCCCGAGGGAGTACGGCGGCCTGGGTTTCTCGGCGCTCGCCCATAGTGAGGTCATCCGCAAGCTCACCACGCGAAGCAGCGCCGTCACCACGGTCGTCATGGTGCCCAATTCTCTCGGCCCTGCCGAGCTGTTGATTCACTATGGCACCGATGTGCAGAAGAAACGGCTCTTGCCGAAGCTCGCGGTCGGGGAGGAGATCCCCTGTTTCGCGCTGACGGAGCCTCTCGCCGGAAGTGATGCGGGCTCGCTCACCGCTGACGGCGTGCTGTTCAAGGATTCGTCCGGAAAACTTAAGCTTAAGCTCAACTGGGACAAGCGCTGGATCACGCTCGCGTCGATCTCGACGATCCTAGGACTCGCCTTCCGTCTGAAAGACCCCGAGAATCTGCTTGGAAAGGGGCCTGACCTGGGAATCACGTGTGCGCTTATCCCGTCCAAGACCCCAGGCGTCGTCCTGGGACTGAGGCACGATCCGCTCGGAATGCCGTTCCCGAACTGCCCGACGCAAGGTAAGGATGTGGTGGTCGATGCTGAGGAAGCGATCATCGGCGGTGTGAAGAACGCAGGCCGCGGCTGGACCATGCTGATGGAAAGCCTGGCCGCGGGGCGCGGAATCTCGTTTCCCGCTCAGAGCGCAGGCGTCTCCCAAATGGTCACACGGGTCACGAGCGCGCACGCGAGGCTCCGGCAACAGTTCGGCGTCTCGATCGGAAAGTTCGAAGGAATCCAGCACCCGCTCGCGCGCATCGTCGGCTTCGATTACCTGCTCGAGTCGCTTCGCATGTGCACGCTAAGCGCCCTCGATCAGGGCTTAAAGCCTGCAGTCGTGACGGCGATTTCGAAATACTATTCGACCGAGCTCGCCAGGCGCGTCGTCAATGACGGGATGGACATTCTAGGCGGCGCTGGCATCTCGCTCGGACCTCGGAACCTGCTCGGTCACTATTACATTACCGCGCCCATCGCGATCACGGTCGAGGGTGCGAATATCCTCACGCGCACGCTCATGATCTTCGGCCAAGGGGCGCTGCGCGCGCATCCTTACGCGTTCGCCGAAGTGAAGGCGCTCGAGGCGGGCGACGTGAAAGCTTTTGATCTCGCGTTCTGGTCGCATATCGGCCATAGCGTGCGCAATCTCTTCCGTTCGGTGCTGCTCTCGGTGACGCATGGCTGGCTTGCCCCCGGACCAAAGCGCGGGAGCACGGGCGTATACTACAGGAAGCTTGCCTGGAGCTCAGCGAGTTTCGCGATCCTGGCGGATCTGGCGATGGGTTCACTCGGCGGCAAACTGAAAATTAAGGAGAGCCAGACCGGCCGTTTCGCCGATGTTCTCGGGTATATGTACCTGGGCAGCGCGGTACTCATGCGTTTCGAGGCCGATGGGGCCCGTCGCGAGGACCTGCCGTTAGTTCACTTCTCGATGAGCTTCGTCTTGGGCGAGATCCAGCGGGCGTTCGATGGGATTCTCGGCAATTTCGAGGTGCCCGGGTTGAGCTGGCTCTTTCGCGGCCCACTTCGCAGCTGGTCGAGCGTCGCGTCGCTCGGCGGCGAGGTGTCGGACGCGCATGTAACGAAGATCGCGTCGATCATCCTCAACGACGCCACTCAGCGGGAGCATCTTACGCGCGGGATCTACCTGCCAAAGGATCCCTCCGAGCAGCTTGCACGGCTCGAACGCGGGTTCGTGACTCTAAACCGCGCGGAGCCCGTGGAAAAGAAGATCCGCGACGCCGTCCATTCGCGAAAGCTTCCTAAGGCGTCTCCTTCTGATCTCGTCGCGCGCGCGCTCGAGCTTAAGATCATCTCTTCCGAAGACGCTGCCGCTTGGAACGCCTGGGAAAGCTGCCGCCGGGATATGATCGCCGTCGACGCTTTCACGGAAGACGAATACATCGGGTAATCGTTCAGACCGGCACACAGACATGGCTTCGGGATTCGCCGGGCCTATTGTTCGACGCGCTTGCCGAACTTTACGATCAAGTCGTTTTCAACCCGGGTCGGAGAGCGGTCCAGTCTCTGCTCGGTCTGCGAGAGGTTCGAGAGATCGATGCCGAGCGGGCCTGGGATCGGTCCGCTGTGGCCTGCTATCTTGGCGTCGAGAATCTCGAGCGCGCGCGCGAGCTGGCGGTCCTTTTTGTCGGCGCGGTCGATCGCCGTGGGCTCAATAACGAAGTCAGGCGCGGTGCCTAGGCCTTCGATCGCGCCGCCGTTCGGAGTCTGCCCGCGAATGACGGAATAGCGGAACTGAAATGGTGTGACTGGAAGGTCGAATACGAGCGGAGTGCCCGTGCCGCCGCCCGTGGATTCGCCGACGAAAGTCGCAAGCCCATTGTCCCTGAGCGCGGCCGCGAACGTATCGCAGGCACTGAAGCAATAAGGGCTGATGAGCGCGACGACCGGCTTCGTGTACCGTGCGCTCGCAAGAGGAGCCACCGTCAGGTCATGCCAGAGCGCGAACTGGCCAGATGCATCGGGCGTGAGATCGTAATTTTCAGGGCGCTGGGCGAGCGTGAAGTCGCTTAGCCTCTCACTTCTCTTGTAGCGTGTGACGACGTTGTCGATCAGGCGCTCGATGATGCGGTCCGCGGAGAGATCGCCGCCGCCGTTCTGGCGCAGGTCCAACAGCAGGCCTTCAGTCTGGGCCAGGCGGTCCATGGCTTCCGAGATCAGATAGTCATCCTGGGTTCCGGAAAACGCGTCGATTTTGAAGTAGCCGATTGAGTTGGAAAGGACGCGGGCGGTGAAATTCGCGATCCCCGTGTCCTCGGATACTATAGCCGTCGAAGGTTTCGTGTCGATCTCGATGTCCCGGAAGACGGAGACGGTCTGAACCGTGCCGCCTGCGATTGGCTTGACACCGAGAATGAACGGCTTGCTGCCGTTCTTGGCGCCGATGACGTCGACGAGGCGGCGTCCGGCCCAGTACCGGCGCATGCGCTCTGTGCTGCCGCTGCTGCCAATCGCCGCCGCCTCCGTCAGGGCGTCGCGCGCGGGTGCGCCGTTGATCGTTACGATCTCGTCACCGACCGAGAGTCCGGGGACTGGGTTTTTCAGCGAAGCGACGATGATCTGTTCGTGATCGGTCGCTGGCGCGAGGATCTCGACGCGCAGTGGAGAAGTGTAGATTTCAATGCCGCTTAAATCTGATTTAAGCATGACGTTTACGTGACCGTCGTGGAAAGCCGAGGCCCACTGGCGGAGCGTGAGATAATATTCGCTTTCGGTGGTCGCCGTCGTGATGGTCTTTTCGAGCTGCTGGGCGAGTTGGTCGAAGTCGATCTTCGTCTCAGTCTTTTTCGTGTCCCAGTAGCAATAGATCTGCTTGCCGACATAAACGACATAGCGGAACTCGCTTCGACGGCTCACGCATGTCGCGTCGCAGACGGAAGGCGCGGGAGGCAGCGGAGCCGCTTCCTGGAACAGGAACTCGGCGTAGCTCAGGGCCGAGGTGTGGGAGCCTGCGGACGAATCAGGCTTGCTGCTGCACCCTCCGAGAAACAAGGAGAGTGAGAGCAAGATCGAGAGAGAGAGGAAGTTCCAGTGTAACATACACACCGGTTATAGGAATCCCAGCGGTCTGACAAGGGGGCCCGCCCCGTTTTCAGAAAGCGAACCCGAAACGCGAAAGCAAGTCGAACCCTGCCTAGGCTTTAGCTATGTTTCGAGGGATGGCAGTAACCCTAAGAAAAAAGCAGCCCGCGAAGTCCGGTAAACCCCGTAAGCGGAAGGGCGTCAGGCCCAAGCCCACGGCCCTGCTCGAGCAGCTTGAGAAGGATGAAGGCCAGTTGCTCGCCGCATACCGCGAGCCCCTGGGCGGGCACAAGCGGTTTCTGGTCGCGCTACCGATCGAGCTCGTCGAGCCGACGCCCTTTCTCTTCCCCCAATTATTGCATTGAGCGGGCCTTGGAGTAAGGTGGCCGCATGAAAAACTTTCCAATCCCCACCGAGCTTGGAGCTCTTCTGAAGAGACTCCGCAAGGAAGAGCGCGAGCTCGTCCGGCTTCTCGCGGAAGTGGAAGAACGCATCCGCTGTTTCGAGGACCGGGAGCGCCCCGCTTATGAGAACTGGCTCCGGCTCGAGCTTGGGCCGCGGCTCACGCTGCTCGAGGAGCTCTACGCGCAGGTGCACGAGCGGCGGCGCTTCGCGCTCAGGGTCAACACGCTGATCGAGAAGCACGGGCTACATCCGCGCGAGGCGCTCTTCGTGGCCACGACCCGCGTGGATTCATCGGTGACGGAGTCGGCTGACCCGGCCGAGCCGCCGGAGCGGGGAAGCGCGGACAAGAATTGGGATCCAGAGGAGATCGAAGCGCGCCGCCAGGCCAAGCGCGAGGCGAAACGCTCGGAACGCCGCGCGAATGCGAGGGCGGGACGCGCCGAGGCGGGAGCCGAGAGCGAGGACCCTCGGGCCGCGTCTCCCCAGCTCTCGCTCCGGCGCAAGGTCGTCGCGCTCTACCGCGCGCTCGCGCGCAGGCTTCATCCGGACTCCCCGCATGCGCTCGGCGACGGGCGCGCGCCCGCGCTCTGGCTCGAAGCTCAAGCGGCATATGATGCGGTAGATCTCGATCGACTGCTTGCGCTCTCGGTCTGGTTGGGGAGCAGCGAGGGCGGAGCAAGCCTCGAGACGCCGGGACTCGCCGAGCCGACCATCCCCGAGCGCTACGAGAGGCTGCGAGCACTCGGGAAGTCCTTGGCCAAGATGAAGAAGCGTGTGGGTGACTCGAGTTCGCATCCGGCCTGGGGTTTCGGAAGTCCCGATGGATTGAACCGTAAGAAACTTAGGAAACAGGCCGCGCGCGAGATCGAAGAAGAGATGTCCGAAACTCAAGAGACTCTGGAAGCCCTTGAGGATTTCGTCGCTTCCATTGGGCCGGCGCGGCCTCCACGCGAAAAGCCGAAGCGTCGAGGGTATTGACTTTTAAGACTCACTGCGTTAAATCCTGTGGATGCGCCTATCCCATTTGTTCGTCGCGGCCATGCTGACTGTCGTCGCCGGCTCCTCTGCGTTCTCAGGCGGCGGGGGGCCAGTCTCCGCGTCGCGTTCGCGTGCGCTCGGGCTGGCCAAAAGCCTATCTGGCAAGCCTTACGTTTGGGGCGCGTCGGGCCCCGATGCTTTCGATTGCTCGGGCTTCGTGCACTACGTGATCAGCTCCGAGGTGGGGCCCCAGCATTATAGCGCAGGCGAGGTCAAGGCGACGACTTACCGCCAGATCCTCGCGAAGGCTGGCGCGGCGATCTCCGCAAGTCAGGCCCTACCCGGCGATATCGTCTTTTTCTCGGCGAACGTAGCGCTCGGACATCCGATTCCGCACATCGGAATCATCACCGATCCGGCGAAAAGCCTCTTCATCACCGCGCAAGACATCAAGATGGGAGTCGCACTCGGCTCTTATGGCCCGCATCAATACTGGGCGAGCCACAGCCCGGAAATATTCCGTAATATCTGGCTGAAGTGAGGCGCCAGAGCCCTGGCCTTAGTGATTGATCTCTTCGAAGGTACCCGGGCAGCCATTCTTCTCGTAAGTTTCTTTACGGAGCGAAAAGGCGCAACCGTTATTGGCGCGGTAATCCTTCAAGCCGTTGCAATAAGCTGCTTTCGAGGAGAACTCATGCTTTCCGGTGTCGCAGCCGTTGGACGAGAGCTGGTAGGTGAGCGACTCCTCTTCATGGTTGCCGCAGCCCGAGAGGCCGAGCGCGATGCAAATTAAGAGCGAGGCCACGAAAAGGATCTTGGTCATAGTGGGATTCTCCGTTCGCTTGGGTAACACGCTCCAAGGCGACCGGCAAACGAATGAAACTTAAGGTCGGGTCGC
>JAYVOO010000281.1:0-6513 GCA_043757905.1 Oligoflexia bacterium | reverse complement strand
TCGAAAACAACCGACCCGCCGCTCGGCACGCTTTGATCGAGGATGTCCAGACCTGCGTCCTCGGCTGAGAAAGTCGCAAGGTTTGGGACTTGACTTGGCACCGGAGCAGGCGATGCAGGAAAGTTGATTGTAGGTGAGGGCGAGCCAGACGGCGCGGGCGTCACCACGCACTCGGGGTCAAAGGGTGATGCTCCCGACGATCCGAATGTGACCTCAACTCCGTCCCCGATTGTCAGCGAGTCCAGAGTCATCGATTCGGAAATGAAGCAGGATGCGTGGGCGTGGATTGAAGGCGGACGACTGATGAAGAGCGACTGGGTCACGTCTTTGCCACTGACCGGATCGTGGAGGGTAAACTGGGCGACGCCCCCTTCGCCTGCATTCGCGTAGAACCGGCCATTGTAAGTTCCCGGTGCGAGATCACTGTTGCTCGAAACGCGTGCGTCGACGGAGTGTTGGCCTGAATCGAAATGGCCCAGGTGATCCACGTAAAGGTCATAAGTGTGGCCAGGAAGGCCGTTCACGCGATAGGAAATGGATTGCCCGACCACGACGCTGGAGGCGCCAAACGTAAGTGTTGGCGCCGAAGAGACGTTCGGAGAAGCATGCGGGTAGAAGGTCTCGTCGTTAGTAATCGGGTTGGTGTTTGTGGTTAGGAGCGAGCTGGCAGCCCCGTCTTTCGGGATGTATTGAGGGGCGCATCCGAATGCCAGGACGAGCGACATAGAAATAAGTAGAAGACGTGGGATCACAGAATTTTGCATACGCATTGAAAGCTCCGGAGTTGTGTAACCTGCATCAAAGCAAGTCACATGCCTTCTCCAGGCGTTGGATGTGTCACAACGGACAGGATTGAAAACGCTCGAGTAAACTCAACTAATATAAAAAAAGGCGCAAGTTGCGCTCTTGGTAGTTCCGCAGGTGTCTGAAGCTTTGACGGTGGGGGCTCCGCTTCCCGCGCCACCGTTCACGATTTTGCCCCGTGGCCAAACTACTATCTGACCCAGGGTTTTCAGCCCGCACTAGAGGGTGCCGACGGCGATCAAGTCAGGGGATCGTGCCCGTGTAATATGCGTTATCGATCTTCATCGGACCCGCGAGTTCATCGTAGTCTTGAGAGAGCAGCATCTGTTTGAGGATGGAGGCGCGCTTCGCGTTCTGGGACCATTCGGTTTGAGTCGCAGGATTGGAAGGATGGAGAAGGTCCTGCTTACGCACGTCCGCGAATTTAGCGAGCCAAGCCCTTTCGTCGGCCCCCGTCTTTGGGGTTTGGCCCTTCAACTCCTTCGTGGTGTGGGAAAGGAGCGCCGGCAACCCATCCGGATCATCGCCTTCCCCGTGCATGACGATCGTGTCGTAGATCATCGCTTTCCCGAAAGGAAGCTTCACGCCAAGATCTTCCGCGCGCTTCATGGCGGGAAGAGAGTAGAGCTTCTCCGTGATCCTATCCTGCGCGCAGCGCATCTCCGGATCCTTCGCTGACTGTTTCCAAGCTTTATCGAAGTTCTTGAGACCTTTAACGCTGTCGCTTCCCGATTGATCTAGCTCTTCCAGGCGGGGTAGGTAAGGTTCGAGAGGGTTTACAGGCTTATAGTTTTTATAAAGCCGCGCGACTTGCACTAAGTCATGGGTTCCCGTGCAGAAGCCCACGCGGCCTGCGGTGAAGCCCCGTCCATCTTGAAGGTTCTCGATATAGGCATAATCGAATTTCGGATTACCGTTCTCGAAAACACTCGTGAGCTGCATCATCCTTCGTTCCTGGTCAGCGGATAAAGGGTGAAGGCTCGGGTCCTCAGACTTCGGGCAATCGAAGGCAGTGGCCATTCCCGAGCCTGGCCCCAAGTTCACGATCAAGAGGACAAAGCTGGCAAGCCGTCGAGAAACGCGAGGGTAAGTCATGATCAGAAAAGGTTATAGTGCAACTTTTTGCCGGTCCATTGGAATGATGGCTTCACCAATTCTTACTAAAAAAGACAGGTACTCAGATGGGGTTCAGTCTGACCCATTCGAGACAACTTGGGCTCGCATTCAGCGAACTCTTGGGCTACGACGTCTAAAACCGATTCAGTGGAGGATCCTCAGCATGGCCGTCGAACGCACCTTTTCCATCATCAAGCCCAACGCCGTCGAAAAGAACGTGGTCGGCGAAGTCCTGACTCGTTTCGAGCAGAAGGGCCTGCGCATCGCAGCGGCCAAGTTTACCCGACTCTCCCGCGAGAAGGCCGAAGGTTTCTACATCGAGCACAAGGATCGTCCCTTCTTCTCGGGGCTCGTTCATTTCATGACGAGCGGCCCGGTGCTCTTGCTCTGCCTCGAAGGCGAGAACGCAGTGCTCGCGAACCGCGAAATCATGGGCGCGACCGATCCGGCCAAGGCCGCGGCCGGCACAATCCGCAAGGACTTCGCTGACAACATTGAAGCGAACGCCGTGCATGGTTCGGACAGCTTGAAGTCGGCCGAGCGCGAGCTCGCGTACTTCTTCGACAGGGCGGAGTTGCAGAAGCGTTTCTGATTCGCTCAACCGGATCAGGCCTATGCGCATCGCCTTTGCTCAGATCGATCCTGTCGTCGGAGCGTTCGAAGCGAACGCGAGGAAAATAGGGGAGGCTTACGCCCGCGCTTGCGAGGCTGGCGTCGACCTGCTGATCACACCCGAGCTTTCCGTTTTCGGGTACCCACCTCACGACCTCGTCGATCGTCCCGAGATCTTCGAGCGGAACGAGGCCGCGATCGAAGGCCTCTGCGCCCTGACCCTAGGTAAGTCCACGGCGCTCGTGGTCGGGGCCGTCGCGCGCAATCCCGCGCCCCAAGGTCGAGCCGCGCAGAACGTGGTTGTCGCGCTTCACGACGGCAAACGCGTTTTCACCCAGGCCAAGACACTCTTGCCCACGTACGATGTCTTCGATGAGGCCCGCTACTTCGAGCCCGCAACTGAAAGCCACGCGTGGGAGTTCCGCGGCAAGAAAATCGGCGTCGCCATCTGCGAGGATCTGTGGGGACATGATCCTTCCCTGGGAAGCGCGCTCCAGAGCTCGACAGGGCACAAACTTTACGGCCGGGATCCCGCTGACTCGATCGCGAAGCTCGGCATCGATTTTCTGTTCTCGCTTTCAGCGAGTCCGTTCGTCACTGGCAAGAGGGCGCATCGCGAGGAGCTTCACGGCGCAGTCGCGAAGCGCTTGGGCGTGCCTCTGCTCTACGTCAATCAAACCGGTGCGACGGACGAGATCCTCTTCGACGGCGGCTCGTTCGCGGTGGATTCGAGTGGAAAGCTCCTCGGGCGGCTGCCGTTCTTCCAGACTGCTTTTGGCATCTTCGATGTCACGAAACTCGAATGGGAAGGCCCGGCGTCCGAGCGCGAGGACCAGGCGCCTGCTGACATGGATATCCTCTCGCGCGCGCTCGTGAGCGGGATTCGCGAGTACTTCGTTCGAACGGGTTTCAAAACGGCGATTCTCGGGCTGAGCGGTGGGATCGATTCCGCTGTCGTCGCGACGCTCGCGGTGCAGGCGCTCGGAGCCAAACACGTCTTAGGAGTGGCGATGCCGAGCCAGCATTCCTCCACTCACAGCCTGGAAGACGCCGAGCTTCTTGCTCGGAATCTCGGGATGCCTTTCGAGGTACGTCCGATCAAGTTTCTGAATTCGACCGCCGTGCGCGAGCTGTCCGAGGGTCGGGGAACTCTTGCTCCGATCGCTCTCGAGAACTTGCAGGCCAGGATGCGCGGTCTCTTTCTAATGACTCTTTCCAATCACTATTCGGCACTTGTTCTCACGACGGGCAACAAGTCCGAGCTTGCGACCGGGTACTGCACCCTCTATGGCGACATGGCCGGCGCCATCGCTCCGTTAGGCGATCTCTTGAAAACCCAGGTTTTCGCCCTCGCCCGTCACCTGAACGCCACTTTCGGCAACCCGATCCCGGAGCGCACCCTGACTAAACCCCCTTCGGCCGAGCTCAGGCCTGATCAGAAAGATGAGGACAGTCTTCCCCCATACGACGTACTCGACGAGCTATTGGAAGCCTATCTCGAGAAGGCTACGCCGGTCGCCGAGCTGGAAAAGAGATTCAGCGCCCGAGTTCCTGGCAAGCCAGACTGGGTCGGCGAGATTCTGCGTTTGATCGAAATTAACGAGTACAAGCGTCGGCAGGCAGCTCCCGTATTGAAAGTCAGCCCCAAGGCTTTCGGAATCGGCCGTCGCCTTCCAATTGCCAAGGTTTGGGATCAGCGGACGGGATCGTCGCAGCAGCCCCTCTCTTAAAGACGCCTAATATCGAAGCTATAACTAATAATTGACGGGAAAGTCGGCGAAGTGGTCACGCTGGTCGTGAAGCCCGAAGCCAGCAAGATCAGTCCGGATTTCAAAGTCAGCGACATGATTTCATCGACTGGCGAGACTGATGGTTCACAAGGCAACACGAGCGGCTGCAGGCTGACGAATTAGCCGAAACGGGCTGATTTCGAAGTTTTCCTCGAGCCATCCTGGATGTTGCCCGCGGGTGGCTCGTTTTTTATGGTCTTTGCGAAACCCTAGACGGCGTGATACAGCGCGTTTGAACCCCAGGTGTCGTAATGAGTATTGGAGCGGGAAACTGGGCTAGCAATCATCTTAATTATGACCAGGACGGCATTCAAGGCTGTCCGAGAATAGAATGACAACAAGGAAACTAACCATGGCTGCAGTGAACTCCGAGATCAAGAAAGTCATTTCGCGCGTGAAAGAAGCTCAGGCCAAGCTCCAGGGCCTGATCAAGAATCAGGATTGGGTGGACGAAGCCCGTAAGTACGCCGAACGCCAGAGCAAGGAAGTGAAGAAGCTTCTGTCGGCCGACATCAGCAAGGTGAAGACTTTCCTCGAGAAGGAACGCAAAGAGCTCGAGCGTTTCCAGAAACAGATTCCAGGCGAAGTGAAGAAGCTTCGCGTATTCGTCCAGGGCCAGAAGAAGGAGCTTGAGAAGCTTCTTTCGAACGTCCGCAAAGCCGGCGGACCTGCTAAGAAGTCGAAGGCTTCGGGCACCGCCAAGAAGAAGAAATCATCGGCTTCCAACGCATCGGCGAGCTGATTCCCAAAAACACTTAGAGGAGACTGCGACCTCCCTGACTCGACTTGACACCCAAATCCGACTTGGGTAATCCTGTTTGGCTCAAGGAGGTTATCAAACCAAAGCACGAATGGCGTTTATTCCAGGTAATCCGTCCGGTCCCCCCAGTTCTTCAGGCCCATCAGGCCCTTCTGGTCCTTCAGGTCCCGCTGGGCCCTCTGGCCCTCCAGGTTCCTCCTTTCCTCGGCCACGGTTTTCCCGTGGACCGCTTCCCGCTCCTAACAAAGACGAGCACAGGATCAATGAGCGGATTCGCGTTCCGCAGGTTCGCCTGATCGATGAAAAAGGCGAGCAGGTCGGGGTCGTTCCAACTCACGAAGCCCTTCAGATGGCGCGCGATCGCGGCTTGGATCTAATGGAGATCTCGCCGAACGCTCAGCCTCCGGTCTGCAAGATCTGCGACTACGGCAAATTTAAATACGAAAAGAAGAAAAAAGAGCACCAGGCTCGCAAGAAGCAGACAGTGATTAAGGTTAAGGAAGTGCAGCTCCGGCCTCAGACCGAAGAGCATGACTTGGACTATAAGTTCAAGAATGTCCGCCAGTTCCTCCAGGACGGCGACAAGGCCAAGATCACAATCATGTTCCGCGGCCGAGAAATCACCTACGTCGACCAGGGCTTCAAGATGATGAAGCAGCTGATCGAGATGGTGAAGAACGATGCGGTCGTGGAGTCGCCTCCCAAGCTGGAAGGCAAGAAACTCATCATGATCTTGGCTCCCGCTCCAGGAGGCAAAAGGCCGGCCGGGATGGCCCCTCCTTCGTTGATCAAGATCAACGCGGTCAATCCGAACACTCCGACCCCAACCATTGGCGCCAACATCATCACCCCAAAGAAGATCGAGCCGAAATCCGAGTAAAGATGGCCGGCCGGGAAAGTCCATTTCTCGGCACGGAAATTCGAATCTTCGGCTTGACGCAACATCGGGTCTTCGAGTAGGTTGCAACACTTCAACGTTATAATCTCGGCCGACCCTGAAGGTCGGCCTGGTCACAATCTTTCGGTAAACATACTATGAAACTCAAAACTAAGAAGGCGGCCGCTAAGCGCTTTTCCTTCACCGCCACCGGCAAGGTGAAGTTCAAGCGCGCAGGCAAGCGCCACAACCTCGGCCACAAGAATTCCAAGGCCAAGCTCAAGCTTCGCAAGGGCGGCATTCTTTTCGAAGGCGACGTCAAGCATATCGAAAAGTGCCTGCCTTACGGCAGCAAGTAAGTCTTTATATCTCGGGCGGCCGTGAAGGCCGTCTTACTCATGTCAGTTCATTGGATTCTTTTCGGGAGTAGAAAATGCCTCGCGCCAAACGTGGATTTAAACGCCGCCGCCGTCATAAGAAAGTTTACGACAAAGCTGAAGGCTTCGTCTTAGGCCGCAAAAACAAATTTCGCCGCACCTCTGAAGCGGTTGATC
>JAYVOO010000280.1:0-1789 GCA_043757905.1 Oligoflexia bacterium | reverse complement strand
ACGCAAGGCCGACGTCGGGCACAAATTCTGGGGAATGCCGCCTGTGGACGAGGACGATCCGGGCGACACGGGGATCCCTGGCGTGCTGCCAAATTTCGACCCCGAACGTTCGTGGCCCGCGAGCGCACTGCCGTCTCCGGTGCTCGATCCGCCGGAGGATCCGTACTGGGTGCTCGCGCCCGGCAGCATGGCCGAGACCAGGCGCTGGAGCCCCGAGGAGTTCTCGGCGCTCGCGCGGCAGATTCACGAGGACACAGGCATGCGCGGGCTGATCATCGGCGGACCGGGCGAAGCAGTGCTCGCGGGCAGGCTCTGCGAGGATCGCCGCGCGAAGCTTTCGGACTGGACCGCGCAAGGTGCGGTCGCAAGCTATTGGAAAGTTTTTCGCAGAGCGCGGTTCACCGTGAGCAACGATTCCGGTTTGGCTCACGTGGCGGCTCTTTGTGGATCTAAAGTCGAGGTGGTCTGGGGTGGCGGCAACCCCAAGCACACCGAACCGATCGGGCCGGGGCGCGTGCAGATCCGATTCAATCCGGTCGAATGCTGGCCGTGCGAGAGAAACGTCTGCGCGCTCCCCGGCGCTGACAAGCTGAGATGCCTGAAGGGCATCGAGCCGAGCGCCGTTTGGCAGGAGATTCGACGTGGTTTCAGAGTCTGAGAAGATCAAGAGACTGCATGCTGAGTTCCACGACCTGAGGCGCCTGAACGCGCTCGTCGTCTGCCTCTCGCATTCCTGGGGCGGGCTCGAGCAGGTCGCCGTCGCCGATGCGATCGATTTGGGCGGACTCGGGATTCCGACCCGCTTTCTTTGCCTCGAAGGCACGCAAGTCCACGAGCACTTGAAGAATCAGGCGCATGTGAAGCCGGTCGTCCTAGCCCAGGCACCCCGGAACTTCCTGGACTTCGGCCTCCGCCGGCTTCTCGGCCAGCTGATCGAGGACGGCGTGAATCTCGTCCATGTCCATCAGACTTCTCTGCTCGGGTCGATCGCGCCCTGGCTTTTCAAGCACCGGAGTGTCGCGCTCATCGCCACCCGGCACATCATGAACGACCACAACAAGAAGAACTTCTTCCACCGCACGATCTACTCGCGGCTCGATGCGCTCCTGGTGATGAGCCAGACGCTGAAGAAGAACGTGATCGACACCCATCCAATCACGCCCGCGCACGTGCGCACGGTGAATCTGGGACTAGACTTCGAGAAATTTGATCCGGAAAAGATTGATCCTATGCTGAAGCGTGCGCAGTGGGGCGCGAAGAAGGACGCTGTGGTGATTGGACTTGTCGGCCGCATCGACCCAGCCAAGGGGCAGGAGACCTTTATCAAGGCGGCGGCGTCGCTCATGAGCAAAGGCGACTCCAGCTCCTGGTCGAAGAACATCAAGTTCGTGATCGTCGGCGAGGAGACGCTGAAGAGCAAAGAGAATTACCTCGATGACCTGCGGGGTATGGTCCGGGAGTTCCGCCTCGAGGAGCAGGTCGTGTTCGCGGGCTTTGATCAGGATGTCCCGTCGGTGATGCGCGCGCTCGACATCTTCGTGATGCCATCCAAACAGGAGGCCTTCGGCTTGGTCGCGATCGAAGCCATGGCAATGGAGTGCCCGGTCGTGATCTCCAACCGCGGCAGCGCCCGCGAGATCGTCGGTGACGAGGAGTTCGGGCTGACGATCCGCGCAGAAGACGCGTTCGATCTCCAGCGGCAGCTGCGATACCTACTCGAGCATCCGAAAGAGCGCAAGCTGATGGGCAAACTCGCGCGGGAGCATGTGCTGAAGCATTACGATAGCCG
>JAYVOO010000279.1:0-1789 GCA_043757905.1 Oligoflexia bacterium | reverse complement strand
GCCGATCCGCCAGTACGGCGACCAAGACGTCATCTGCCCGGGCGCGCTGGCTCAGCTCGAGTTCAACGGCACGCAGGCCTACTATTTCGTGGCCCCCGAGGGCGGGGGACTGATCCTGCGCCTCGAAGGCAAGGCGATCCAGGTGATCACGCCTCAATCGCCGATGGGCGAGTCGATCCTGGGCCACAAAGTCGGCGACAAAGTCGAAGTCGAGATCCGAAACGGCACGCGCGAATACAAGGTGCTTTCGATCTCCTGAACGCTTTAGCGTTTGCTCAAGCCTTGAACGACTCGAGATGAAACCTCGCCAGCTCGTGTTCTCGCCCACTGGCGTTGTGCTCTTTCTTCGAGGCGTTTCTCCCAACGTTCCGCGCTCAAGCCCGCGAGCACTCCGGGTACGATGAATTTTCCGCTGAAGATACCAGCGGCGACGAGAAAGCTTGCGGCCACGCCCATTGACCCCGGAGGGCCGAAAAGTGATAGCCCGAATGCTCCGGTGAATATCGTTCCGCCGATCAGAATCGAAAAGCCGCCAAGACCACGAACGGCGCGTGACAGAAGGTCGCCTTTGATCGCGAATCCTTCGCGATTATAACGCGTTTCCGTTGGATCGGGAGGAAACACGAGCTTCGCATCCGACTTGAGGTGAAGGCCGGTCGTAGCCGCCGCGTACGAAATTCCCATGCGTTCGGGAACGGGTTCGTTCATATAAACCACCGCATCGCTCGAGTAGTTGCCCTCAAGCTGGGCAAAGAGCTCCGGATGCGCGCGCGTAAACGTGGGTTCACCCACAAGAATCATGCTCACGGGCCCACCCGTTTCCAAAGCCTGTGAGATGTCGCGCTTGAGGCTCTCTTGATTCAAGCTGATCAGCTGGACCGTCTCGTCAGGATTGGCGCTTCGAAGCGCTTGGGCTGAGTCTTGGGCATGTTTAGCTGCGATCTCATTGTCACCGTGAAAAATGAGGACAGACGTCCGTTCGGTCGCACTAGCCGACGCAGAGTTGATCAGGATGAGCAGAGGCAGGAACAAACTCGGGGCGAACAACTTGAACATACGTGATCTCCAGATTAATGACATTCTTCCAAACTGAACCCAGCAATATATTATTAGACTAAATTAGTCAACTATTGATTCTGTCAGTCGCCGATGGGCGAGTCGAGCTTGGGGGACAAAGTCGAGGTCGATTTCCTAAGTCAGCCCGCCTTCAGACCATCTTGCGCCACCGAGTTGGTCGGGTCGATCGAGAGCGCCTTTCGGTAGCTCTCTTTGGCCTCTGCTTGCCGGCCTGATTTCGCGAGCACATTGCCTCGACCGCTCCAGAGCGCCGACAGAGGCTGGGGCTTTAGGCCCGAGCTGTCCTTCTCGAGGAGCACGTCGTAGTCCGCCAAGGCGCCCTTGAAGTCGTTGAGGTTGAACGAGACCTGGGCGCGCTGGAACCGCGCCATGAAAAAACGCGGGCTCAGCTCGAGTGTTCGGGACATCGACTGGTGGGACGACGCCCAAAGTTGCAATCCGCCCTGAACCTGGCCCAGGTTGTACCATTTCTCGGCGTCCTTCGGGTCCAGCCGCGCGGACTGCTCCAGGTAGGGGAGCGCCTCTTTCGTACGTCCCAGCTTGAGCAAAGTCGTTCCGAGATTATAGAGGATCTCCGGGTTTTTCGGCTCGAGCTGGTAGGCTCGCTTCATCGCTTGCAGCGCCTCCTCGGCGTGTCCGCGCGCGCCGAGCACATGCCCCAGATTGGTAAGGGGCACTCCGCTCCGGGGGTCGAGCGCGGCCGCCTTTCGGA
>JAYVOO010000278.1:0-6520 GCA_043757905.1 Oligoflexia bacterium | reverse complement strand
CCAAGGGCGCATTCGAGTACCTGCGCAAGCGCGACACCGAGGTGAAGACCATCCGCGACCGGCTGAAAGTCTCCACCACCGACGAGATCCTGGGCAAGCTCGACAAAGTGCTCGCCACCGAGAAGGACCTGCGCAAGCAGATCGAGAGCTTTCAGGCCAAGAACGCGGGCGGCGAAGTCGACGGGATGCTCGCGCAAGCAAAGAAGATCGGCGCGGGCACCCACCTCGTCACCGCGATCGTCCCAGCCGATAGCTCAGGCGTGAAGCGCCTTCGCGACCTGATGGAGATCATCAAGCAGAAGCAACCCGACTCAGTCATGGTACTCGGGATGAAGGATCCGGAGACCGGCAAAGCCTCGATCCTGGTCGCAGTCGGACCCAAGGCCCCGAAAACCTACAGCGCGAGCGAGATCCTCAAGGAGCTCGCTCCCCTCATCGAGGGCAAAGGCGGTGGCAAGCAGGATATGGCCCAGGCTGGCGGCACGAAAGCCGACGGGCTTCCGGCGTCGCTCGCAGCCGCCGAAAAGCTCCTCGGATCCGCCTGACTTCAGTAGCCCAGTGCACAAGTTCCGCGCACCTGCCACCTAGGCCGACGAGCAGTAATCCATTCCCCTTGCGGGAAGTTTCGGCTATCTTCCCGCCCAATGAGAAACCGCGTCGCGCCCCGTTGGAAAGTATCGATCCTGTTCCCGCTTTCGCTCCTGCTCGCCATTGCCGGCTGTACGAAACGGGAAGATGACTCCAATCTTCAAGTGCTCCACATCTTCCTGAAGGACGACGTCAAGTCGCTGGATCCCGCGAACGCTTACGATACCGTCAGTCTCGACATCCTGCCTTCCATCATGGAAACGCTCTACCAGTTCGATTACCTGGGAGAGACCTACAAGACGGTGCCGCTTCTCGCTGCCGACATGCCCACTTATTCCAAGGACCGGTTGACCGTCACAATTCCTATCCGTCACGGCATCAAGTTCGCCGACGATCCGGCGTTCAAGGAAACCCAAGGCAAAGGCCGCGAGGTGAAAGCCCAGGATTTCGTTTACGGCATCAAGCGGCTCGCGATCCCGCAGATCCAGTCCAGCGGCTGGTGGGTTCTCGAGAATAAGGTCGCCGGAATCAACGCGTTCCACGACAAATTAGGCAAACTCCCGAAAGCCGAGATCTCGCACGCGCTACTCACGGACAAGATCGAAGGGATCCAGGCGCTCGACGACTACACTCTTCAGTTCAAGCTCCTGAAACCTTATCCTCAGCTCCTTTACGTGCTCGTCATGAACTTCGCGTCGCCCGTCGCTCATGAGCAGATCGAAGCTTACGCCGACACGGACGGAAACCAGATCGACCATCCGATCGGCACCGGCCCTTATCTCCTGAAGACCTGGGACCGCGGCCGAGCCGTGGTGCTCACGCGCAACCCCAGCTTCCATGACGAATTCTATCCGACGAAGGCGTCGGAAGAATATAGAGCCAAGGGCTACCTAGCGGACGCCGGCAAGAAACTTCCTTTCATCGACCGGATCGACGCCGAAGTGATCAAGGAAGAGCAACCGCGCTGGCTCAAGTTCTTGAAAGGCCAAATGGACGTCATCGTCATCCCCAAGGACAACTTTCCGCAGGCCATCGTGAACAAGAACCAGGTCGCGCCGACCCTCGCCACTCAAGGCGTGGGCCTTGATATCGACGTCGGCCTCGTGTTCTATTATCTGTCGTTCAATATGAAGGATAAGCTCTTGGGCGGAAACAAATTCCTCCGCCAAGCGATTTCCGCCGCTGTGGACCGGGGTAAGTGGATCGATCTCTTCACCGACGGTACGAGCCAGAAGATGGTCAACTGCATCCCCCCCGGCATCCTCGACCGCCCGAAGACGGCGGTGATCAAGTACGACTTCGACCTGGGCAAAGCGAAGGAGCTCTTGAAGAAGGCCGGATATCCAGAAGCCAAGGGCCTACCCGTCATCAACTTCGACATGCGCGGAGCGGCCACCCTTGACCGCCAAATCGGCGAGTTCATCGAGAATCAAGTCGGCGCGGTCGGCATCAAGCTCAACGTCACCTACAACACGTTTCCGGCGTATCTCGAGAAGATCAAGCAGGGGAACATCCAGGCCACCCTAGGCGGCTGGACGATGGACTATCCGGATGCGGAGAACGTCTACCAGCTCGCGTATGGACCCAATAAAGCCCCAGGCCCGAACGATTCCAATTTCGACAACCCTGAGTTCAACAAGCTTTACGAGAGGATCGCGGTCATGGAGTCGTCTGTGGAGCGCGCAGCGCTCGTTCAGAAAATGGACGACCTGATCCAGGAAGAGTCGCCCTGGGCGATGGGCTACTATCTGGCCGAGTATAAGATCTTCCACCCGTGGGTGAAGAATTTCCGCGCGAGCTCGATGCTTGCGAACAAGTACAAGTACATGCGTATCGACCTCGAGGCCAAGAAGAAGGCCGCGCACTAGGCTCGGCCTTCGCCTGTAGACAGATGTTCACAGTATCTTAACCGGGGCGAGCCTGAATCAGCTCGTTTATGCGCGATCCGTCATAAGCTATGCTCCGAACACAGCGAAGATTAATTTCCCGCCCATGTAACCTCAGCAGTTCGTCATCCGTACTTACCTACAAAAGGAAAACATAAAATGAAGACCTCCCTGATCACCGCCATCGCCGGCTTTCTCACCTTGAGCTCCGGCCTCCTGATCTCCGCTCCCGCCCACGCTCTCGAAGTCGGCGACGCCGCTCCCTGCGTCGTCCTCGAAGACGTGCAGACGGACGGCTCGTCGATCGAACAGTGCATCCGCACTCGCCCGCCTGGCCAGAAGTACGTGCTGATCGAATTCTTCTCCATCACCTGCAGCGCGTGCGAAGCCAACCTCCCCATCTTGAGCCAACTTTCCGCTGACATCTTGGGACAAGCGCAAGTTCGCGAGGTCTCGATCGACAAGAATCGCGACTCCATCCTGACGTTCCTGCAGGCGAAGAAGAGCTTGATCAACTTCCCTGTCGCGCTCGACGTCGACCGCGACGCGAAGAAGTCCTACGGCGTTACGGCGACTCCGACGATTTTCGTCCTCGATGAGAACAACACCGTCGTCTACAAGTCGATTGGCGTCTTCAGCCAGAAGCAGCTGAACGCGATCAAGAGCATCGTCTCGAAGTAAGCCGATGTTAAAACGGAGGATCGCTCTCAATCTGTCCATCCTGCTCATCTCGGTTCTCGCGCCCCAGGGTTGCGCAAGCCTGGCTGAGACCGATCGCGGCCTGCTCAACACGCCGGCCATGGATCTCAGAACGCGGCAGACGCCCGAGCAATCCTCCGTTTTGACTACTCTCGGAAGCCTCAAAAAAGGCAACGCCGGAGGGGCGTGCACCGTATGCGCGCATTAAAGATATTCCCTGCAGTCGCCATGCTGACCGGAGCGGCGGCTTCCATCGCATCACCCGCTCTCGCGCTTCAGCAATCGGTCATGACAGCGTACACGATGACCGAAGTCTCAGGATCACCCTCCCTCAGCTCGGGCCTCGCGGCGTCACCGGTCGGCACCAGTCAGGAAAGCCTGAACTACCGAATCGACGGCATCCAAAAATACTTCAACTACGCAGGCGGCGTCTCCGTTCGCCAACCGAATTACGGTAACTTCATCGTCCGCGACCGGACGGGCCAGGAACACACGCTCCGCGAACTCGGGAACACAGGCAATGAGATCGCAAGTGATCAAACGATCGAGGCGGTCGTCGGTGACCACCGCGCGACTCTGGGCTGGAGCGGCCTTCTGAGCGCAAGCCCACTCGGCTACCACGCTTTGAATGCCTCCTATCAGCACGGCTTCTTCGGAAAGTCGACGCTCCTGGGCGTGCAGCTCACCTACCTCAATCAGCAGCAGCCCGAGACCTACTTCATCGACCGCGATCTGCGCAGCCGCTCCCGCCCCCGCGTGATCCACGGCAATGAAGCCGTCGTCACGCTCGATCAGGTGCTTTCAGAGCGCTGGAAGATGTCGCTTGATCTCAGCACGGCCGAACGCACGGAGGAGCGCCCACGGAATATCGGGGTGACTCTCGGACAGGCTTACGCGCTGGCAAACCGCCTGACCGTGCAGGGGCGCGCGCGCCGATTCGCCGAGCTGCGCGGTCAGTCGCTCAAGAACGAGCGTGGATACTTCACGATGTCCCAAGGCGAGATCGGGCTGATTTACGAGCCCGTTTATGACCTGCTGGTGAGCGCGTCTTACGGCTTGGGCGTCGAGAGCGAGCACAATCCCGATACGGGCATCGATCAGATCGCGGCCTCCGACCAATACGGCCTCGGCGTGAAATACTCGTTTCGCGACTACGAGATCCTCGCGCAGGGAAGCCTGAATCAGGGCAACACTTCTTACCAAAGCTCGAGCTTCACTGGAGGCTTCACTTGGAAACTCTGAATCGCGGCCCATTCGCCCATTTCGCCGCGCTCTCGCTAGTCTTCATCGCTCTCACTTCGTGCGCGAAGCGCTTCGCCACGACCGGCGGCGAACCGATCCCAGTACCCCCTCCCGCGAACTTTGGCGCTAACAAAGAACCGATCCAGGCCAAGATCCCTGCCGCGTTCGGTGGCGAGATCGATCTCGCGGATTCGGTCGAAAAGCCACTTGTCCTCATCTTCGCCCAAGACACTTGCGTGGTCTGCCACGGCGAGACCGAAGCGATCTTCACCCAACTCAAGAACCCAACCATTCCGCCCTCGCTCGTTCGGATCATCACCGTCCTCGTCGGCGCGGACAAAGCCATCGCGGCGGATTGGAAGAACGGAGTCGACTGGCCTTGGACGACCGGTACGGCCGTACCCTGGGAAGTGGCCTATCAAGACGACGACTCGCTTTTCAAATCCGTCTGCCCCGGCCACCCCGCGCAAGTGCCTTGCCTCGTGATCCAAATGCCCGGCCAGGGGCTCGTCTTCCAGAAAGTCGGCGAGACCTCAATCGATGCAATCAAAGCGGTCACCGGACCCTGGGAGGTCGAATGAATTTCCGTAACCCCTTCCTGATCGCTCTCGCACTTGCTTTCGCCATTTCTGCCCACGCGTCGCCTTCGACCGTCTCGCTTGAGGACCTGAAAGGGAATAAAACGACTTTCCAGACGGAGAAGAACAAGCTTTTGGTCGTTTTCTGGGCGACCTGGTGCCCGGACTGCAAAGAGAAGCTCAAGTCCGAGCTACCCGAGCTCGCTCGGCGTCCGGACGTCGCGGTGCTGGCGATCAACACCGAGAAGGACACCGACCGCGTGAAGGCCTTCGTCGAGCGTGAGAAGGTCGGCGTACCCGTGCTATTCGATCCGACTAAAGAGCTTCGCAAGGAGTTGAAGGTCGTCGCGGTTCCGCATTGGGCGGTCTACCTGCGCCCAACCGCGAAGAACGAGTGGGTATTAAAGGACGGCGGCCCCGCTTATGATGACGCACGCGTGAAAGAGGCTCTGAAGTGATCGGCTCCGCGTTTCCAGTCCTGGCCGCGTTCAGCGCGGGCCTGCTCGCATCCCTCAGTCCGTGCGTCTATCCGCTCATCCCGATCACGGTAGGTTTTCTCGGCACCAATAGCGCGACCGGCGCGAAAGCGAGCCGCAGCCGCATCTTGCTTTTCTCCGCCGGGCAGACGCTCTCCTTCGTCCTGCTTGGCTACATCGCTGTGAGCCTGGGTGAGACGTTCGGCTTCTCCTCCGAAAGCCGCGGTGTGCGCGTCGCGATCGGAATCTCCTTGATCCTCTTCGGCCTGGTCTCGCTTCTCGGCCGGCTACCTTCGTTCGCCTTGCGCTGGAACTCCGTCTCCACCGGCTTTGGCAGCAAGCTACCGGGCGGACTCTGGGCATTCGCGATGGGCGTTGGTTCCGCCCTCATCGCCTCGCCTTGCTCCAGCCCCGTGCTCGCAGGCATGCTCACGATGATGGCGAGCACCACGACTGTACTTCAGGGCGCGGCTCTCATGGCCTGCTACGGTCTCGGCTTTTCGCTCGTCTTCGTCCTGATCGGGCTCGGGCTCGCACGCCTCAAGTCGCTTCCGCGCGCGGGTGCGTGGATGGTGGGCTTCCATCGCGCAAGCAGTGTCGTGCTCCTGATCGCGGGCGGCTACTTCCTCTATTCAGCGTAAGCGAGCGTGCTCCGTGGCGACTAAGCCGCGCGCAGCTTGGCCGACTGGCCGTTGCCTTGCAAAAAGATCGCTGCCGTCGTCTTCACGAGCTCGATATCGTACTTGCCGGTCTTGCGTGCTGCTTCCATCATGATCGCGATCGCTTCGCCGGCTGGGAAAGGCTCACGGCCCGGGCGGCGGCTGATCAGCTCGCTGAAAGCGTCGGCGACGGCTACCACTTGCGCAGGACCGAAGATCGCGGGACCTGAAAGTTTGTTGGGAAAACCGTTGCCGCCTGGCTCCTCGTGGTGCTGGTAGACGATGTAACGGACTTCATCTGGAATGCCAGGGGTCTTTTCGATGAGCGCGAGACCCGCCTTCGGATGCGCTTCCATTTCGGACTCGGAAACAAAGTCGCCGCTCAAGCCGAT
>JAYVOO010000277.1:0-6522 GCA_043757905.1 Oligoflexia bacterium | reverse complement strand
TTTATTAAACGCGAGGAGTGGATTTAGCTCAACACGAAACTCGACCGCGGAGCGGCCGGCCAGGCGATTCCGCTAGTCTCAAAGGTCGCGCGGCATGTCGATTGCTTCATGAAGCGTGCGAGTCAGCGAGTGAATCACCACCCGCTGTTCAAGGAGTCAAAAATGTTACGCGCTGCCATAGTATTCTTTGTCATCGGTCTGATCGCGATGTTTCTTGGAATGAACAATGTTGCTGGCGTTTCCGTCGAGCTGGGCAAGCTTCTGCTCTTCGTCTTCTTGGGGCTGGCAGCCGTCAGCTTCCTTTTCGCGCTCTTGACTGGCCGCCGCTCGGGACCGCCCGTCTAAGTCAGGGAGTCGGCCGAAAGTAATCGAGTGCGGCGCGGATCTCGGCGATGGAGACCGTCGCCGTGCCGCGCTTGCCGACTTCCACGCCGGCTGCCAGATTGCCGAGCACACAGGCGTCTTCAATCGAAGCCCCCGCGCAAAGCGCGAGCGTGAGGACGGAAATGACGGTGTCGCCCGCTCCGGAGACGTCATAGACCTCGCGCGCGTAAGTCCCGATTTGGCGGATTGTCGTGGATCCTTTTGAAAAGATCGCCATCCCCTCTTTACCGAGCGTGATCACGACATGGCTGGCGTGGGTGGCAAGCACCAGAGAGCGTCCGGCCTTCTCAAGCGATGCAGGGTCGCTGATCTTTACACCCGAAAGCGCCTCGGCCTCGCGCGTATTCGGCGTAAGGACGCTCGCTCCCCGATAATGCGCCATCGGGGTCTTCATGTTCGGATCGATCGCGACCAGCAGCTTTTTCTTCCGCGCGATACCGACGATCTCCTGGATCGTCTCCTCGCCGAGCAGCCCTTTCGCGTAATCCTCGATCACGAGAGCGTCAAGCCCACTGCGTGCCGAGGCGCGCACCGCCGCAACCAGACGCTTGCGGACGGCTGGCGAAACTGGGTGCCCGCTCTCGTAATCGATCCTGAGCAGCTGCTGCCGGTCGCTCACGATGCGCTCCTTGAGAACGGTCCTGCGGGATGGATCCGTCAAGAGATGCGACGGCGAAATCCGCGCGGCTCTGAGGAGGTGCTTAAAATCCTGCGCTGTCCGATCCGCTCCGACCACACCGAGCAGGAGCGGGGTTCCGCCCAAGACCCGGATATTGTCGGCCACGTTCGCGGCAAGCCCGAGCTTCAGCTTCTCTTCCTGAACAAGCACGATCGGAACGGGCGCCTCGGGCGAGATCCGCTCGACGTCACCGATAGTGTAGCGGTCTACGCCCACGTCGCCGACCACAAGGATGCGCCGGCGCGCGATGCCATCCAGGAGCTTGTTCAACCGAAAGGCGTTCCAGTGCCCGGGCTCGATTTTCTCGATTTTGAAGCTCATTTCTGGTTTCCTTCGCGGAAGCGCTCGCTCGATAGGCGGAGCTCCACTTGTTCGAGGGTCTGCGTAACGGTCAAGCTCTTCATGCAGGGAAAGTAATGGCAGATATGGCCGAGGCATTTGAAATCCTGACCGCAGAAAACTTCCGGAACGAGCACGCTCGCGTTCTCTTCATCCGGGCGATACGGCCCCCAGCGTAGCGCACTCTGCACGCGGATCGGCGGATAGAACGAAACGACCGGCCGGCCAAGCGCGACGGCGACGTGCAAAGGCCCTGTGCTGGGCGCGACGACGACGCTCGCCTGCGCGAGCAGGCCCGCCAGCATGTCGACCGGGCCGGCCTCGGCGCCGCCGTAATAGAACATTCCCGCGACGCCCTCGCCGATCAGCTTCGAAATCCGATGAATCAGCTCGCCTTCAGTGGGGCCGGCCGTAACGAGAACCTGCCGTTTCTCTCGGAGCAGGCAACGGATCAGTTCGATATAATGCGCCTCGGGCCAGTTCAGCGCGGAGCCGCCCATTCCGGGATGCACGACGATCAACGGGAGCTTGGGATCCCAGCCCTTGCTCTCCAGCCATTTTTTCGCGCCCACGCGCGCCGGCGCGGGCACATCGACGCTAGTCGGGATCTTGCGCGTGCCGACCCGGATGCCGATCCGCCGAAGCAACTGCAGGTTATAATCCGTCTCGTGCATCTCCACCTGAGAGCGGCGCTGCCGGATCCCGCGATTGTAGAAGAGGAATGAATGCAGCCGGCTCAGCGGACCCACCCGATACCGAATATTTGCGAAAAAAATCGCAAGGGCCAGGAGCACGTCCGATTGCAGCACGACCGCAATGCGAAACTTTCCGGAGCGAATCTCGCCTAGAAGACGGAAGAAGCCTTTGATGCCGGAGTGCCTGCGCTCGGGCTCGTAGATGAGGACATGGTCGACGTGGGCGAGCCCACGGATCAAGGGCACAATCGGCTCTCGCACCATGACCGTCAACTCCGCGTTCGGATAATGCTCCTTGATGACCTGGAAGACGGGAGTCGAGAGGATCACGTCGCCCAACCGGTCGGGCCTGACGACGAGAATCCTGAGCGGTTCGCTGCCGCCGAATTTATTTGCTGCCAACTTTCGCCCTCACGATCAGCTCCATGTGACGGACCACTTCATCGAGAGTCATAGACGTCGTGTCCACCTCGACCGCGTCCGAAGCCTTCCGGAGCGGCGCGATCGAGCGCTGCGTGTCGGCCAGATCGCGCTCGGCGATCTGGGCCTTCACTTCGGCGAAGGACGGGGCGTCGGCGCCGGTCGCTTCGAGCTCGGTGAGCCGGCGTTTTGCGCGCTCCTCCACGCTTGCAGTCATGAAAAATTTTACATCGGCGTCCGGGAAAATCACAGTGCCAATGTCCCGGCCTTCCAGGATGGTGCGCCCCACGCAGCCCAAGCGCCGCTGGAGTCCGACGAGCGCCGCCCGGACCGCGCTCACGGACGAAACCCGGGACGCCGCCATGCTCACTTCCGGCGTGCGGATCAGCTGGGTGACGTCACGGCCGTCGATCAGGATGCGGTTGGCCGGATTGCGTTTAGGTACGCGCTTGAATTCAAGATGGGAGCTTCGGGCGATTTCAGCCGCCGATTCCAGCGCCGCCGCATCGAGCGCGTCCGGCGTGGCGGCACCTGCCTGTTCCATCGTCTTCAATGCCACCGCGCGGTAGAGCGCACCTGTATCGATATGTACGAAACCCAGGCTGTCGGCGAGCCTTCGCGTGACCGAGCTCTTGCCCGTGCCCGCCGGCCCGTCGATCGCGACCACTGGACCCTGCTTGGGAATTCCCATGGCATCCTCCCCCATTACTTCAAGGCCTTTTTCACGGCTTTTAGCACCGCAATAGCGAACCGGTTCTCGGCCGGCGTCCCGACGCTGATCCGGAGCGCCTGCTTGAGACCGTAATTCCCGACCGGCCTCAAGATCACTCCGCGCTTCAGGCATTCCTGGTAGATCTCCGAAGGCGCGCGCCCGAAGCCCGCCGCCGCGTCGACGAGGATGAAGTTTCCCTGGCTCTTCCAGAACGGAATTCCGAGCCCGGCCAATTCTTTCTCCCAGAATTTCATCCCTGCCGAATTCGTCTGGCGCGCCCGCTTCACGTAGCTGCGGTCGGACAGCGCGGCCCGGGCGCCCGCCAGCCCGAGCGAATTGATATTGAAGGGCTGGCGCACCTTCTCGAGAGACGAGACCAGCTCCGAGTTACCGACGCCGTAACCCACCCTTGCGCCAGAGATGCCGTAGACTTTGGAGAAAGTGCGAAGCGCGATCACGTTCGGGAACTCGGCGACAAGCTTCATCGGATCCGGCAGGTCCTTCGCAGTGACGTATTCCCAGTAGGCGTAATCGAGCGCCACGACGACCGAGCCGCCGCGCACTCGCGAGACTTCACGCAGAAATGCCCGAAGGGCATCGGACTTCACGTACGTTCCTGTCGGGTTGTTCGGATTGGCGATGAAGACGAGCTTCGCGCGCTCGTTTTTCCGCACGCGGGCTAGCATTTCGTCCAGGCTGAATTCGAGTTCGGCATCGAGCGGGACTTCGTCGGTGATCACGCCGTGGATCTGCGCGCAAAGCTTGTAAGCCAGAAACGCCGCCTGCGACGTCACGAGCGTGTCACCCGCGACGGAGAGCGCGCGAACCAAAAAATCGATCACTTCGTTTGAGCCATTCCCAAGAATGAGCTGGCCGGGCTCGACCGCGAGATGCTTCGCCAGGGCCTGTTTCAAATGGAAGCCACTTCCGTCCGGATAACGATGCAGTTCCTTGAGCGCGAGGCGCATCGCCTGAAGCGCTTTCGGGCTGGGGCCCAATGGGTTTTCGTTGGAGGCGAGCTTGATCACACGTTTCAACTTGAATTCGCGCTGAGTCTCCTCGATCGGCTTGCCAGGAACATAGGGCACAACCGCTCGGATATATTCGGGAACATGGAAATTCATGATCCCGCAACTACATCACGGGGCGGACCTTGGTGCAAGCCCAGTCCATGGAGTCCCACTCCTCGGAAACCCTTCGGAGAACACGCTCGCTCCAGGTGACCGGATCAATGCCCAGCTCGGCCAGGCCGATCGCCGGCACCGGTGCTCCCACAGGATCGATGTTGATTCCGGCATGAAGGAGGATTGAGACGGGCGACGCGGTGACAATCGAGACGGAGAGCTTGCGCTCGAGAGCGAAGAGGTCGTCGCCATCGCGGTGGACAGCAATTTGCGGAATGACGGCTTGAATCTCGTCGCGCATGATCGCCATCAGCAGGCGCTGGAACAAGACACCTTCCCGCAGAGTCAGGCCAAAGAACTCACCGAGGAAGTGAACCATCGAACGCGCCTCGATCCGGTCGTGGGCCAGGCGATCTTCCCAGTCGACGAGCTCGGCCGTGTCGACTTTGCATGCGCCCCGGAACGCCGAGAGCGCGCTACCCTGGACTCCGAGCCTCTCGAGCAGGAAATGTGGGCGTAGCTCATGCCCGGTGTAAGCGAGCTCTTCCGTATGAAAACGAGCGGAGAATCGGGGAAAACTCATCGCGACCTATCCGGATCTCAAGGCGCGGTTCAGGCGCTGGCAGCTCTCGCATTTTCCGCAAGGGGCCTCGCCGCCCCGGTAGCAGCTCCAGACGCGCTCGAACGGGAAGGCGGGAACGGAGAGCTCCATGAGTTTTCCGACGATCTCGCGCTTGTCGAGCTCGGTCGTGTAGCTGAACGCATCAACGTGATTCGCGGTCGATAACTTGAGGCTCGCCGTCATCGCGGCCAGGAATTCGCCCGTGTTGTCAGGAAAGGTCGCCGCCTCCTCGCGATTGAACCCCACTACGATCCGAGTGACATCGAGCGATTCCGCGAACGCGGCCGCGACGTTCATGAGCACGCCGTTTCGGTTCGGCACCCAGACGGCCTTCGCGCTGCCGACGGTCACCCGCGGATCATCGAGCTCGCCTGGGGCAATCTCCGGAATCGCGTTTTCCGAATGCGTGAGCGCGCTCGAGCCGAGGTTCGTCAACCAATCGCACTTCACAACCTGATGATTGACGCCGTAATATTCACAGAGAGAGCGGGCTGCGGAAATCTCCCGCGCGGCCGCGCGTTGTCCGTAGTCAACGGTCAGGGCGAGCGCGACTTCGTCGTAGGCATGCGCGAACGCGAGATTAGCGGCAGAGTCCAGGCCACCCGAGAGCAGGATCAGAGAACGGGTCCGTCTCAGGGCCGAGCTCATCGCCGACTCTCCCCTTCGCCCGGCGACGTGAAGTAGCTCGCCGAGCAGCGATCATTTTCCCAGATCGTCACGCGCTCGATCCAGGTCACGTCGTTATTGACCTGAGTCGAAAGGCGCTCGAAAGAAAGCTTGGCGATCTGCTCGGCTGAAGGGTTAATGGTCGCGAAATCAGGAAGCGTGTTGAGATCCTGATGGTCCCAGGGAGCGACGAGCTCGCGCGCGGCGCCCTTGAGCGTGCGAAAGTCCATAGCCATCCCGATCGAGTCCAAGCGCCTGGAACGCGCGAAGACTTCGAGGACCCAGTTGTGCCCGTGGGGTCGGGCGCAGTCTCCCGGATATCCGATGAGATGGTGGGCCGCCGGAAAATCGACTTTCACGCGCAGCTCAAACATGGACTTCGCCTCCATGGCCCAGCGTCCGGAACTTCCGTGTGTTGCGACGGATGCGGCGATAGTAGCTGAGTTGGTCGTGCTCCGGGACCCAGCGCCCGCCCGTGGCCTGTAGGATCATGGCGTCCATCCGGGTGGGGCCCATGCGGTAGGCCGTCAGAAGGAACAGGGGGGAAGAGCTGCCGTAGCGGTCCCTGAGGTAAGAAAGATAACTCACTCCAAGCGAGAGGTTTTCGTATGGATCGACGAGCAGCAGCGTCGTTACGATTCCTGACGGCTCGCTCTCGCGAAGCCAGTTGGCCGTGGCCGGCATGAGCTGCATCAAGCCCACCGCTCCGGCAGGACTGCGCGCCTGCACGTGGAAGCGGCTCTCGGCTTCGATGATCGACAGGACGAAGGCCGGATCAAAACGATGCTTGCGGCAAAGTGCCTGGAGATGCTCGGCGAGCCTCGACACCGAGACGCCGTCAGTCTCCTGGAGACGAGTTTTTAAGATCGTTTCGATCTGAC
>JAYVOO010000276.1:0-6527 GCA_043757905.1 Oligoflexia bacterium | reverse complement strand
GCTCGACTCCCTGGCGCGTGCCCAGTTCTCCTGGTCGTGGGGCCGACGAACGCGCCTCCCCCCGACAGACCTCAGTCCCCGACTCACAGTCGAGGCCTGGCACCATCTTGCCCATCGCTGCCCAGAGGAAGGCTGCTCTTTCGCGGGCCCCTGGCATGACTGCATCGCGCGCGCAAGCCTGACCCTTCGATTGCTGCTTACCCCTTACTCCGGATCGATCTCTGAATCCGTTGCCGCCTTCTCCCCCTCCGTCCAGATCCCCAACTCCAGCATGACCTCGAGATTCGCGAGCATCCGCGAGTGCGCTTTCGCGATCCAAGCGCTGCTGGCGCTGGGCCTGAAAAACGAGGCGGCCGCGCATTTCGGCTGGCTCACGCACATTCTCCTACGCGACGGCTGCGACTCGCTCCAGGCGCTTTATACGCTAGACGGCGGCGCGATTCTGCACGAGCGCGAGGTCGGAGGGATGCCAGGCTTCCAAGGAGCGCGCCCCATGCGCTTCTCTTCGTCCTCCACCCGACGCTTCCAGCTCGATATCTACGGCCACGTTCTGCTTGCGGCGCATGCCTATTTTGAGGCCTTCGGCGAGCTGCCCGCCGGCCTCTGGCCCAAGCTCGCGGAGGTCGCGGAATTCGTTTCGCAGGCCTGGAAAAGGCCTGATTTCGGAAATGGCGACGGTCGCACGCGAGCCGAACATTTCGTGATGTCCAAGGCACTCTGCTGGGCAGCCCTCGACCGCGCCTGCGGGTTGGCGCGCGCCACCGGCAACGAGTGCCCGAAGAAATGGCTGAGCGAACGCGAAATCATCCACCGCACCGTCTGCAGCCAGGGCTTCGACGAGAGCCGGCAAAGCTTCGTGCGCGCATTCGGCGACCCCGAGATCGACGCGGGTGTCTTGCTCCTCCCGCTTCTCGGCTTTCTTCCCACAGATGATCCTCGAATCCAAGGCACGCTGAACGCAGTGCAGACTCACCTGGCCGAAGGAGTCCTCCTCTATCGGTCGCGCTCGGAGAGCGGCGGACAGGCGGATACCGCGAGCACCGCGCATAGCTTGCAATTCATCTCCTGCCTTGCGCTTTCAGGACGCGTCGACGAAGCGATGGACCGATTGGCCGAGCTTTGCACTTATGCGACTACGCTCGGGCTCCTGGGCGAGCAAATTAACCCACGAACCGGCGAGATGAGCGGGCTCTTCTCGGGCGCGAATGTCCTGCTGACTCTCGTGAACTGTGGCCTGTACGTAGGCCTCGCACGCGGTAAGAAATTTGACCTGAACACCGTCATCGGCCTGCAGCCCTCGACTGACCCCGAGCGCCAGAGTAAACCGCAGCGCCGGCCTCGGATCGCTTAAGCCGCCCGGCCCTTGGCATCCCGCACCGCTTGGGCGCGCGCGACTTCCTCGGCAGTCTCCTCCGCCGGGAGCACTACTTCATCGAAAGGCTCTTGCGGCCAAATCGTGTTCTTCAGGACTCCCACGTCGCTGGGGTTGCGGCCTCCAATTCGGTCTTCGCCCCGCTTGGACAGGAGCCCGAGATTCAGGACCAGGAACCCTCCGGCTAAGAGCGTGATCACAAGAAGTGCGACCAAGAGGCCGTAAATCAACACGGAGGCCGTGTAGTCTGAGAAGGGCGAGCCGCCCGCTAGAGGCGAAGCGCCTTCGGCCCCGAGCGCGCCCGGCGCACCCCAGGCGATCACCGCAGTGAAGAGAACCAACAAAGCGAGGAGCAACCTTTGTGACATACGCATAGTAACGTCAGAAAGCTGCATCTCTTGTGCTCAACGCACAGTCGGCTGCTGGTCGGGAACTGTCATCAGGTCGATCGCAGTCTCGATGGGCAGGACCTTTTCCTCGACCTCGCCGCCGCCTTCCTGAGAAGGATCGACACCAATTGAGGCCAGATCGGCGGAAGTGTCAGCCAGTGGCTTCGGTCCCATGCTGAGGACAAAGTGCGCGAGCGCCCAGCGGTCATCCGAGGGGAGCGTCGAGAAAGAGGCCATCGCGGAGCCCGCCAGGCCTTCCTTCAATGTCTTGAAAACCATCGAAGGCTTGCGCCCGTTCTTCCAGCCCTCAGGGACCGTGAAGTTCCGGGGGTGGGGATTCAGGGCCGCGGCAGCCATGCCGTCGCCTTTGCCGTGATCTCCATGGCATGACACGCACTGTACTGCGAAAAGCTCCTTGCCGTGGTTAACCAGGCTCTCGGTCGGGAGCCACGGGTTCTTCAGTTTGGACTTTGCCACGGAAGTCGGCACGAGAGGGCCCTTTACGTAGACGTCCCCGCGGAAAAAGAGATCTGAAGAAGTCAGCACGATGAAGATTGCGAGGAACAGAAATGAAGTCGCGAAAATCACGCCGTTCTCGCGCTTGTCTTTCCGCAGGTTCATGAAGATGAGAGCAACCAGCGAGCCCTTGATGGTCGCCACGACCATGGCTACGAGAAAGTTCAGCTTGCCCAGGTCGATCCCGGCGACCCAGACCGTGATCACCGTCAGGATCATGAGCGCCCCGCCGACTGTGAGAATCAGGCGGTCCGGCAGGATGTAGTGATGATGCTTCTTCTGATCGTGATTGTCGTTTGCCATAGGTTCCTCAGAATCTTTAACCGACCAGGTACATCAGCGGGAAGAGATAGATCCAAACCAAGTCGACGAAGTGCCAATAGAATCCGACGAGCTCGACCGGAGTGTAAAACTCCGGTCCGAATTCCTTGTTCGCCGTGCGCTTGATCAGCCAGGTGATGAGCCCCATGCCGACGATGACGTGAAACCCGTGCAGCCCGGTCATCACGAAATAGAGCGAGAAGAAGAGCGGCGACTTCGGCTGGTGCTCGAGCAGCTCCTTGTTCGTGAAAAATCCGCCCGGCAGTAGCCCGTCATGGAACTTGTGGCTGTATTCGAAATATTTGACGACGAGGAACGCGCCAGCCAGCAGCACGGTCAGGACAAGGCAGAGAATCGCCTTGTCGCGCTGCCCGCGTTGAGTGGCGCTCACGGCGAGCGCCATCGTCAGGGAGCTCGTGATCAGGACGATCGTGTTGATCGCGCCCATGTTCACGGCGAGCATCTTGTGCGCCTCGTGGAACATCTCCGGATAAAGCCCGCGGAAGATGGTGTAGGCCACGAATAAGCCCCCGAACATGAGAACTTCGGTGACTAGGAAGATCCACATCCCCTGTTTGGACGCCTCGAACTCGGCGTCGGCGCTCTCGAAGTGGTGGGCATGATGATGAACGTGCGCGTCTTGAATGAGCTCCGACATTTCTCAGTCCTCTCTTAGCCCTTGGCCATGGTCATGGCCGCGTGTTCGGGGCGGTATTCATAAGGCCATGTGGTTACGACCGGGATTTCGTGGAAATTCTCGTGCGGTGGCGGCGAAGGTGTCTGCCAATCGAGCGTGAGCGAATTCCAGGGATTGCCTGGCGCCTTGACGCCCTTGAAGCAGGCGCGGCCCAAGTACCAGGCGGTCAGAACGAATCCTGCGCCGATCATCCACGACCCGACGGTCGAAACGCGGTTCAGGAACGTGAACTCCGGCAGGTAATCCCAGTAGCGGCGGGGCATGCCCTGTGCGCCCAGGATGAACTGCGGAAAGAAGGTGACGTTGAATCCGAGGATGATCAAGATGAAGGCGACCATCGCCGGCTTCTCCGGATACATCCGGCCAGTCATCTTCGGGAACCAGAAGTGCATCCCGGCAAGCAGGCCCATGAGCGTGCCGCCGACCATGACGTAATGGAAGTGCGCGACGATGAAGTACGTGTCCGTCAGATGGACATCGATGGCGAGCGTCGCCAGGAAGACGCCCGTGAGGCCGCCGATCGTGAAGAGCTCGAGAAACCCCATGGCGTAGAGCATCGGGGCGTTGAAATGGATCTTGCCCTTGTACATCGTGCCGACCCAGCTGAAGGTCTTCACGCCAGTGGGGATTGCGACGAACATGGTGATCAGGGAAAAGAGGAAGTTTGCGAACTCCGACTGCCCGCTGACGAACATGTGATGTCCCCAGACGATGAAGGCGATCAGCGCGATCCCAAAGGACGAGTACGCGATGGCTTTGTAGCCGAAAATTGGCTTGCGCGAGAACACCGGGATGACTTCCGAGATGATCCCCATGGCCGGCAGGATCATGATGTAGACGGCCGGATGGGAGTAGAACCAGAAGAAATGCTGAAAAAGAACCGGGTCGCCGCCGAGAGCCGCGTCGAAGATGCCGATCTGCGCAACCCGCTCCAAGATCAGGAGAAGCAACGTGATCGCGAGGACAGGGGTGGCGAGTACCTGGATGATGCTCGTGGCGTAGAGTGCCCAAAGAAAGAGCGGCAACCGCGACCAGGAAAGGCCGGGCGCACGCAGCTTATGAATCGTAACGATGAAATTCAGGCCAGTCAGGATGGATGAGAAACCCGCGATGAACGCGCCCATCAGAACCAGGATGACCGTCGTCGAGGTGCGGATCGAGTAGGGGGTGTAGAAAGTCCAACCGGTGTCGGCGCCGCGTAGGAAGAGTGCCGAGGAGGCGAAGATCGCGCCGATCACGAAGATGTAATAGGAAGCGAGGTTGAGCCGCGGGAACGCGACGTCCTTTGCCCCAAGCATGATCGGAAGCACGAAGTTGCCAAGCGCCGCCGGGATTGCGGGAATGATCACGAGGAAGACCATGATCGCGCCGTGGTATGTGAAGAGCTTGTTGTAAGTGTTGGCGTCGAATAGCTGCTGGCCGGGACTAAAGAGCTCGAGCCGGATCAGCAGCGCGAAGATCCCGCCGAGCAAGAAAAACGTCAGCACCGTGAATAGGTACATGACTCCGATGCGCTTGTGATCGAGCGTCGTCAGCCAGGACCAGATGCCCTTGCTGTGGTTCAGGTAGTTGTCGCCATGGACGGCTGGTGCGTGTGCGGCCATATTCTTCCCTTACTTCCCTTACTTGACCTGCGCGCTGGCGGAAGCCACGGGCGCGATGCTTTTAAAATAGGCTAGGAGCGCATTCATTTCGGTCTCATCGATTAGCCCCTTAAAGGTCGGCATCACGGGACTATAGCCCTTGACCAGCTTGGCTTGCGGAGACTCGATCGACTCCCGAAGGTAGTTCTCATCCGCGGTCACATGGGTTCCGTCCATCAGCTCGGGCTTGCTGCCATAGAGCCCCTTGGCCGAAGGACCGATCTTATGAGTGCCGTCGACCGAGTGGCATGAAACGCAGCCCTTGCTCTCGAAGACGTTCTTTCCCTGCATGACCATGGATACCCGCTTGAGCTCAGGCGCGGCCTGTGCGACCCGGAGCGTATCGGCCTGCGAGGTGAGCGTACCCCGCGGGGCATCCGCCGCCCCGATCTCGTCGGTGGCTTTCGGCACGTCGGTGATCTTGCCGCCAGCGAGCCAGGCTTTCCACTGAGTGTCGTCGAGCGCGATGACCTGAGCGAGCATTCCTGAATGGGAGGTGCCGCAGTATTCAGCGCAGAAAACCTGGTGCTTGCCCGGGACGCGCGCCTCGAACCAGACGCTCGTGTACATTCCGGGGACGACGTCCTGCTTCACGCGGAAGTTGGGGATGAAAAAGTCATGCAGCACGTCCTGCGAAGTCATGATGAGCTTCACGGGTTTGTTGATCGGCACATAAAGCTCGCCGACGGTCGTCGTGCCGTTGTCATACTGGAAGGTCCAGAGCCACTGTTTGCCGATCACGCGAATCTCGTAAGCGTCGATCGGGGACTGGGTCATATCGCGGTAAACGACGTAGCCCCAGCCGAAGATCACGAGGAGCAGGATCGTCGGAACCGCGATCCAGATGCCTTCGAGTAGATGGTTGCCGGTGATGTAACGGGTCTTCTTGACGACCGAGCTCCGGTACTTGATGGCGAAGTAAATCATCGCGCCGACCACGAGAACAAAGAAGAAAACGCTTAGCCAGACCAGGAAAATATAAAGCGCGTCCCAGCGTCCGGCGATCTCGGTACCAACGACAGGGAGTGTGCCCATGAATCCAAACATGAGGTTTAGACCTCCTTCTTTCTTTCGGAATCTCCCGGCGACTTGCGGCGCCGTTGCCGATTCCAGAATACCGCGAGGTAGCCGCCGAAAACGACGACCGAGCCCGCGCTACCGGCCTGCATGACTTTGAAAACAGATGCGGAATATTTGTGAGTGCTCGAATCGTAATGGTAGCAAAACAACAGGAACCGATCGACGAGCGTCCCGATCTTGCCGTTGGAAGCCTCACCCAGCGCGAGCTTCATGTCCCGCTGAGAGTATTCGATGCCGTAGAGGTAACGGGAGACTTTGCCTTCCGGCGTGAGCGCGACTAGCACCGCGGAGTGGGCGAACTGCTGATCTTCCTTCACGAACTTGTAGCCGAAGCCAACCTGAGCGGCGAGCGTCTTGATCCCAGCCTCTTTGCCGGTGAGGAAATGCCAGCCTGGAGCGGCTTCGGGATGGCCGTAGAGCTTCAGGTAAGCGTCTTTCTTAGCGGCGGCGAGCGCGGGGCCTTCGCGCGGGTCGATGGACAAAGTGACGATGTCGAACTCCTTGCCGGG
>JAYVOO010000275.1:0-1793 GCA_043757905.1 Oligoflexia bacterium | reverse complement strand
GTGCCAGAGCAACTGCGGGATGAACTCTTTCGCTTCAACCCGCTTCAAATGCTTCTTGAGCAAGAGTCGCATCAGATCCTGCTTGAATCGGTAGAGCGCCTCCAGTCCCGGCACCTCATCGAAGTACCTCTGGAGCTTAGGCACTTGCTGGGGCTTAAGATTCCACTCGTGTCTGCGAACCAGGCTCAACAACCCGCGGTTCTTTCGACCTTCGGGATCGAGCGTGCCCCACACTTTCAGAAAGTGATGATTGAGAAGCCTGACCACGTGAAACCGGTCCGCCACGATCATCGCGTTGGGAAAGTATTTTCGGATCAAGCTGCGATAAGTCTCCGAGAGATCCATGACCACAACTTGAACTTGCTCACGCCCCTTGAGACGCTTCAAGTAAGAGCCTAAACTGGCTTCAGATCGGCCTAATACTACATCGAAGACCTTGTGGTTCTTCAGATCGACTAGCGTCGTCGCGTAGCCTTCCTTGCGAGTGAAGAAGTGCTCGTCGATGCCCATCACAAGCGGGCAGCGCCGGCCTTCGAGCTCTTTCACCCGACAGGAGACGAAGTCCTGGTACCAGCGCTCAACAGTTGCGGTCGCGATCTGATGCGTGGCTGCCAAGTGCTTTTGAGTCATCCCGCCTTGGTGAAGATGGAATATCTCGAGCCTGAACTTCTCGGTCGCACGCCGCTTGGGTAAAAAACCGGGAACGGGAGTCATGAAGTAGCGACGGCACTGTTGGCAATGGAACTTGGGGACGCGCAGGAGGAGGTAGATCACCTTCTGCTCCCAGTACCCAGGCCTTTATTCGCGATGAACCCCGAGTTTCCTCCAGGGTTCGTCTCGATGAGGTGGAGCGAGCCATCTTTCAGGCGGGCGACGTCAAGTCCCATGCAAAGCGGGCGCAGGCGCAGAGGCAGTCGTTCGAGAAACGCATTGACCCAGCGCTCGACCTCCGCCTTAACCTCTTCGGACGCGGTTTCTTGGTGGCCATGTTTGTAAAGATGGCGGTTGATCGTTGTGCCCTCACCCAGGACTTTTCCCGCTATAGGGTCCCGTGGACGCGGTGGTGACGACTCTCGCCTCCACAACCTTGACCGGCAGGAACTGAGCCTGAGCCCTTTGCGCCTTCCAACCGTAGATCGTCGCAGCCGAGATCCCGGCGGCCCTCGACACGTCCTCACAACTCAATCCCAACTCGACTAGCCGGAGTACGCGTTCCTTGATGCTCTTAGGCCAAGTTCGGCGGAGCGACGGAACCTCATTCAGGCACTTGCAACAGGCCTGCCGGAGCTCATCAACGATCTGATCCTGGTTCTGCGTATTTGTTTCCATATTCCCGCCTCCAAAAGCATGGGCGCAGGAAGACTAGCAGATTTTTATGGGAACGCGGCTACCGCCTATACGCCCTGGATACCGCAATGTGTTGATATCATCATGCTGATTTGGCATATAAATCTCCCGATGACGGCTATCAACGAACTCTCCTTTTCCGATCTCCAGCTGATGGGTGCCGCGGCCGAGACGCGTTCCATCAGTGCACTCGCTTTTCGGCATGGCCTCACCCAACCCGCTCTGAGCCGTCGGATCACGCTGATTGAGGCGCGGATGGGCGGTGCGATCTTTCGCAGATCCCGCAGAGGACTTGTGCCGACTCGCTTCGGCCAAGAGTGCCTGGCGGCCATACGAGAGCTTGAGTCCTCGTTTCACCTCTTCACTCAACGCGTTGGCCAGTTAGGCAACCGAAAGCTTGTCTTACGCATCGGATGCTATGATAGCTTTGCCGTCTACTGTATCCC
>JAYVOO010000274.1:0-1794 GCA_043757905.1 Oligoflexia bacterium | reverse complement strand
CCAAAAAAGATCCTATCCTCGCGAGATCAAACGACCCGCAAGCCCCTATAACTACAACAACTGCGTCTGGAACGTCCGCTCTTAAAGCAACGGCATTGTGGCGGACTTCTGAGTGAAAGGTCTTTACGGGTGCCTGAGGCTTGGACAGGACCGACCATCGAGACCCCGTCTGAGCAGCCCGGACGCCTCAGAGCCCGGGAACGTGTCTTGCTCCATGCTGGCCGCCATGAACTTCCTTTTGAAGCGCTCCGCAACCATCGCCCTACTCGCCGCCACACTTTCGGCCGCCGTTTCACTTGATTCAGCTCGCGCGGCCAACCCATTCCATCCTGCGCCCGAAGCGCGAGGCGGCTCCCGCGGCCATTGGATGACTGACGGCATGGCGGCCACGATCCGGCTTGCGCTCAAGTTCCGCTACCGGGTCCACCTGAACGGGCTCCAAGAGTTGCGCGACTCTGCCCGTCCCGGCCAGGGCACGCTCTTTCTCCCGAACCATCCGGGCTTCATCGATCCATTCATCTTGGTCTCGCATCTTTGGCCTGCGTTCCATCCACGCCCAATCATTGCCGAGGAGGCGCTCGACCTAGTTCCCGGCCTACGCGCCTTGATGGTGAAGGCGAACGCGCTCGTCGTTCCGAAGATCGATGCCAAGGACCGCGGCGAGGCTATCCGCAAGGCGCGCGATACCGTCGAGAGCATCCAGGCCGAGATCCTAGCTGGCCTGGAGCGTGGCGAGAACTTCGTCGTCTACCCGGCAGGCCAGATCAAGCGCGAGAAACGCGAACAGCTCCGGAACGCGAGCATGGGCTTCGATCTCGTGCAGGCGCTTCGCGAGCAGGCCCGACTTCGCGGAGGCCCGCGCGACGAGGATCCGCGCATTGTGCTGGTGCAGACTAATGGACTCTGGGGAAGCTCCTTCACCCATGCGCCGACCGGCGACAAGCCCGTGATCGGCGACGTGATCAAGAATGCGACCCAAACGATCGTCAAGAACGGCGTGTTCCTGATCCCCAAGCGCGACGTCGCGATCACAATGCAGGTCGCGCCTCAGGCCCTGCTCGAGCTCTCGCAGAAGTCGGCCTTCAACCGCGCGCTCGAAGCGTTCTACAACGAGGGCAATATCGAGCAGCTGCACGTGCCTTATGAATTCGGCGGACTGCCCAGCATCGTCCCGGCGGCGGACTGAGCCCAAGAAGATCTTTGAGCTGCTCGAGTAATGTTTGCCTTCTCACGCTTCCGGCAGCTGGGCCAAGAAACAATGGGGCAAAGGCCCTTCCAGGCCCAGCGTTCCGTATGTCGATATTACGGTCAAGAACTTCATCAAGACCGGAGAAAAAGCCCCTAGTGAGTCAGCTTCTTGAATTTCACGCGGTGAGGCTCAGAAGCTTCCTTGCCTAGGCGCTTCTTCTTGTCCTCTTCGTACTCTTGGTAGTTCCCTTCGAAGAGCGTCACCTTGGAGTCGCCCTCGAATGCCATGATGTGCGTGCAAATACGGTCAAGAAACCAGCGATCATGGCTGATGACGAGCGCGCAACCCGTATAGGCCAAAAGCGCTTCTTCCAGCGCCCGGAGCGTGTTGACGTCAAGATCGTTGGTCGGTTCGTCGAGTAAGAGAACATTTGCTCCAGACTTGAGAATTTTAGCCAGGTGGACCCGATTGCGTTCGCCGCCCGAGAGGGTCCCGACTTTTTTCTGCTGGTCCGCACCGGCGAAGTTGAAGCGCGCGCAATAGGCGCGCGACTGCACTTCGCGATTGCCCACCATGATCAGCTCGTTCTTACCGTCGGAGATTTC
>JAYVOO010000273.1:0-1797 GCA_043757905.1 Oligoflexia bacterium | reverse complement strand
CCCGGCTATTTCTCAATTTCTACACGGGACGGTTCGTTGACATCGTGGATTGCGCCGAGCTGGGCCGACTCTTAGATTCTGTTGGCCAGTTGACTGTGCCCCGTTGGATCATTCTGAGCCATGAGAACTACGGAAAATGCTTGGGCAGCCGAGGCCTGGCCCGGTATCCGGCGAGGTATCTGATGGGGGCGCAGGTGCTGCTCGGATCCCAGGCTGGCGGTTCGACAGGCGACCCGGTCGACCTCACGCCTCTGGAGCTCGAGCTCAAAGCAGTTACTGATTGCAGAGCTCCGCCTTATCCCCAAGATCTCTGGCATCGCCACGTTTTTTAGGGCGCCGCGAACGGCCTTCCGTGCTTCTAACTGGCCCGAAAAGACTGTATTAGAATTCTGTGGATCCGATTGAGTCAGAACATGAGTTGCAATACTACCGATTGCTTCGGAGAGCGGTTTTCGCCCCGCTTCTGATCGCTCTCGTCGTGGCCGGCCTGTTTTTCTTCCAGATCCAGCATCTACGCACTGCGTTTGCATGGGTGGAGCATACGAATCAGGTGATCTCCCAGGCCCATGGTCTCGAAAAGCTCCTGATCGACGCACAGAACGGAGTGCGTGGATTTATGCTGACGGGCGAAACGAGTTTTCTCGAGCCCCTCGATGCCGCCCGAGCCACGGTCCCCGAGAAGGTGGCGATCGTCGCAGCGATGACATCGGACAATCCGGCGCAGAACCAGCTTTTTCGGGAGTCCCTTCAGTTCTTTGACTCTTGGATGGTCGAAGTCGGCAGGAACGTCGCGATTCGCACGCGCTGGGGAACTGCTCCATTTGACGTGCCAGGTGCATGGATTGCGAAATCCGCCCCGATCATGAAGCAAGCACGCGATCGGCTTGATCGCTTCCTGGCGAGAGAGGAGCAGCTGCTGAGCGAGCGCGCGCTCGGGGAGGACCGAACCGCGAAGATCGCGCTCCTGAGCGGCTTGCTTTTCGCGGTCCTGCTCGCCATCGTGCTCATGAGCTTCACCCGCCGACTCCTCATGCGGCTGTCGCGCGGCTATCAGACAGCCATCGACCGTGCCGAAGAGAGCCGCGAGTGGTTCAAGACCACGCTGAGGAGCATCGGCGACGCGGTGATGGTGGTGAATCTCGAGGCGCGCGTGGAGTTCCTGAATCCCGTGGCCGAGAAATTGACGGGCTGGAAGCTTTCAGATGCGAAGGGACGCCCAATGGCGGACACGTTCAAAATCGTGAATCAAGAGACGCGCGCGCCCGCGTTTAACCCGGTCGACAAAGTCCTCAAGGAAGGGATCGTCGCCGGTCTCGCCAATCACACCATTCTAATCAGCCGCAATGGCAATGAGAGCCCGATCGAGGACAGTGCGGCCCCGATCCAGGATTCGCGGGGCAAAATTCTTGGGGTGGTGCTCGTCTTCCGGGACGTGTCCGAGAAGCACCTGATCCAGTCGGAGCTGCAGGACAGCCAGAAGCGCTTTCAGGCCGTGGCCAACGCCGCGCCGGTCCTGATCTGGACGTCAGATCAAGATCAGCAGAGCGACTGGTTTAACGAGGAATGGCTTGGATTTCGCGGCCGGACGATGAAGCAGGAGCTTGGCCGCGGCTGGGTCGAGGGGCTGCATCCAGACGACGTGGCTCTTTGCCTGAAAGTCTACGGGCAGTCGTTTGAAGCGCGGAAGCCCTTCGAGGCTGAGTACCGCATCCTGCGATTCGATGGCACTTACCGCTGGATGCTCGACCGCGGAGTGCCTCGGCAAGACGCGAAAGGGCGTTTTCTAGGTTTCATTGG
>JAYVOO010000272.1:0-6546 GCA_043757905.1 Oligoflexia bacterium | reverse complement strand
CGGCCCGCTGCGATTTGAGTGGGGCTTCCCGTTCTCGCGCAAGGGCGACGAGAAGTCCTCGGTCTTCCACTTCTTCATTGGGCCTCCGTTCTAAGTTTCCGAGAGCACAGGGCGCTGCGGCATTTTCAGGCGACTGTTCGAGGTCGAATGCCATATTGAATTTGCCGCGCAGTTATGATGATCTCTGTGAAATTCAAGGAGATCTTGCCCTATGTACTCTTCTATCATCCGTAAAACTTTTCCACTCGTTCTCGCATTGACTGCCATGGTCGCAGGATATGGAACGAGCGTTTCGTCCGCCCTCGCCGCCGAAGAAACCAAGATCGCCACGGTCGACATGCAAAAGGCCCTACAGACTGTGGATGCCGGCAAGAAGGCAAAGGCTCAATTCGAAAAGGAACTGGGCGCGATCAAGAAGCAGGTCGACGGGGAAGAAGCCGCCATCAACAAGATGGGTGAGGAATTCAAGAAACAGTCGCTCGTGATGAATGACGAAGCGCGCTCCAAGAAGCAGGCGGAACTGCAAGAACGCATCATGAAGTATCAAGAATCCCGCGGCCGCCAGCAGATGGAGCTCGCGAAGAAAGAGAAGGAGCTCACGGCTCCGATTCTCACCAAGCTCCGGGTCGTGATCGCGGATATCGCGAAGTCGAAGGGCTACAGCGTCGTGCTCGAGAAAAACGAGAACACCGTTTTATTCTCGCAGGAAAAGGACGACCTCACGAACGACGTGATCAGCACCTACAATAAGAACAACAAGGCCGACTCCGGCGCCTCGATCTCGAGCACTCTCGCTAGCGCGAAGTAAGCCGGACATGGGATTCGCTCTGGCGCAGATCATCGCCTGGACCGGCGGTCGGCTGGCGAATGCGGCTGAGCTGGGGAACAGGGCTGATTCCATCACCGTCAACCGGCCTGCGCCGTTGACCGGCTCGACCGCGTCCGATCTCGGCTTTTTTTTCTCGCGAGCCTACGAGGGCGAGCTTCCGGGCGCGGCGCCCGGCGTGCTGATCACGGCCGAACCTTTCGTTCAGCTGCTGTCGGTCTCGAAGCTTCCGCTCTGGAAGTCTACCGCGGTCGTCGCTTGCCAGGATCCCTATCTCGCGATGGCTCTCCTTTCGGAGAAGTTCGCGGCCGTTTCCTCAAGTGTCTTGCATGGGGCCGGAAACACGCGTGCTACTTCGATTCATCCGTCTGCGGTGGTTGATCCGAGCGCCCGTCTCGGTGAGGGCGTGCAGATCGGCCCAAACTGCGTGATCGAGCGGGACGCCGTCATCGGAGCGAGAACCGTGCTCTATCCTTCGTGCCATGTCGGACCCGGAGCGAAAGTGGGCGAGGATTGCGCGCTCTTCTCGGGCGTCGTCCTTTACGAGTGGACGCTGGTGGGCAACCGCGTTCGCATCCACGCGACCAGCGTTCTCGGCTCGGACGGCTTCGGCTATGCGCCCGTCCGCCAGGGACGCGACGTCGTCGAGCACAAAAAAATCTACCATTTGGGCCGAGTAGTCGTCGGCGATGACGTCGAGATCGGCGCCGGGTGCACGATCGATCGCGGGACTTTCGGCGACACAGTGATCTCGAAGATGGCCAAGCTCGACAACCATGTGCATGTGGGCCACAACGCAAGCGTCGGTGAGGGTACCGTGATCTGCGGCGGCTGCTGCCTCGCGGGCAATGCAATCCTGGGCCGTTTCGTCTATATGGGCGGCATGAGCGGCGTCGACGGCCACGTCCGCGTGGGTGATCGAGCCACTGTAGGCGGGATGTCCATCATCCTGAAAGATATTGAGCCGGGAGGAACCGGCGTGGGTGTGCCCCAGCGCGAGCACCGCGAGCACTTCAAAGTGCACGCGCTCCTGAACAAGCTGCTCGACGAGCGCGTGTCCAGGCGTAAGGAAAAGGGCCAGAAGGCCAGAGGTAACGAAGAATGAGTGAAGCCCTGACCCCATCCGACAAGAACCCGTACACTCTCGGCATTGACAAGATTCAGAAGTATCTGCCGCATCGCTTTCCGTTCTTGATGATTGACCGCGTGCTTGAGATCCATCCGATCGGCTCGCTTGACGATCTCACCCACCATAACAAGGTCGGCATTCGGGTCGTCGCTCAGAAGAACGTGTCGATCAACGAGCCGCAGTTCCAGGGGCATTTTCCGAGCTACGCGATCATGCCAGGCGTTCTGCAGATCGAAGCGATGGCCCAGGCCGCGAGCTTCTCGCTCTATCCTTATTTGGCCCAGGATCTCGATCGCCTCGCCAAGGATCTGCAGACCATTCTGATCGGCGTCGACGGCGTGCGATTCCGCAGGCCAGTCGTTCCCGGGGACACGCTTCGGATCGAGACCAAAGTCACGAAAGCGCGTGGCAAGCTCTGGGCGTTCGAATGCAAGGCCACGGTCGACGGTCAGCCCACGGCCGAGGCCGAGCTGCTCGCGAACCTGACCACCAGCGGGGTGCAGCTGTGATTCACTCGACTGCTAGCATTGCGCAAGAAGCGCAGATCCATCCTTCAGTCGAGATCGGCCCGTTCTGCGTGGTCGGCCCTCACGTGAAGATCGCCCGAGGCACGAAGCTGGTCAGCCATGTCGTCGTGGAAGGCTGGACGGAGATCGGCGAGGACAACATGATCTTCCCGTTCGCCGTGCTCGGCGCGGTTCCGCAGGATCTGAAGTACCGTGGCGAGAAGACCACGCTCGTGATCGGCAACCGGAACACGATCCGCGAATCCGTCACGATGAACTTGGGCACTGTCCAAGGCGGCGGCATCACCTCGTTCGGCGACCAGAATCTCATCATGGCGTATTCGCATCTCGGCCACGACTGCCGGGTGGGCAACCATTGCGTGATCGCAAATTACGGTGGCCTTGCCGGGCACGTCACGCTCGAGGATTACGTCACGATCGGCGGAATGGTCGGGCTCAATCAATTCGTCCGCGTCGGCGCGCATGCTTATGTCGCTGGCCAGTCGGGCGTGGACCGCGACGTGCCGCCTTACACGATCACGATCGGCGCGCGGCCGTTCAGCGTGAAGGGTGCCAATATCGTGGGCCTGAAGCGGCGGGGCTTCTCCACCGAGATCATCCAAAAGATCAACGAGGCGATCAAGCTTTGGGTACGAGCCGACGTACAGCGGGAGCAATGCCTGCTGGAAATCGAGTCTCAGTACGGCGAAGTCGCCGAAATTCAGAATTTCATCAGCTTCATCCGCAAGAGCGAAACCGGAGTGGTTCGCTGAACCGGAGGCCCGGGCCGTGAAGATCCTCATTTCGGCCGCGGAGACCTCCTCGGACTCACACGGAGCGGCGCTGCTGAAAGCGCTCCGTGCGCTCGAACCATCGGTCGACGCGTTCGGGATCGGCGGATCGAAACTTCAGGCTGAAGGATTGCGCGCGGTAGTTGATGCGCGCGAGCTGCTTTCTATGGGATTCGTCGAAATTCTGGGGCGGCTTCCGCGCATTTTTCGCGCGCTTTCCCGCGTGGCGAGAGAAGCCGAGCGGGAGATGCCGGAAGTGGCGGTCGTGATCGATTATCCTGATTTTCATTTCCGCCTGGCCCGAAAGCTCAAGGCACTGGGAATTCCCGTGGTTTACTTCATCCCACCCAAGGTCTGGGTCTGGCGGAAAGGGAGAGTGAAGACGCTTCGCAAACTCTTCGCCCGCTTACTCTGCATTTTTCCATTCGAAGAGGAGTTTTACCGGCGCGAGAACGTGGCCGTAAAGTACGTGGGCAATCCGCTCCTCGATCAGCTCCCGCTTTCGTTGACCCGGGAGGAAGCGCGGGCGCGGCTCGGGATCGATCCCGCGCGAAAGACGCTTCTGCTCATGCCGGGCAGCCGGCCGGGCGAATTGAAGCACCATCTCGAGTGCCTTCTCGATGCCGCTTTCCATGCTGCGAGCAATCTCAAGGAACAGCTACTCATCCTGCTGCCCTCGGCCCATACCACTGAGGTCTCCGAGATCGAGCAGCGCGTGAGCTCCTGGCGCGAAGGAGCGGAAGGGGTTTGGGAGGCTAAAAGCGGGAAGTTCCCGCTCGAGCTTCGCGTCTCTCAGGGCGACGCGCACGGCTGCATGGTCGCGGCCGACGCAGGCATCGTCAAGTCGGGGACCTCCACGCTCGAGGCTGCGCTCCTGGGCTGTCCGCACGTGATCGTTTACCGCTCGAATTGGCTCTCGCAGTGGGTGTTTCACAACCTGATCCGCTACCGCGGCCCAGTCGGTCTCGCGAACCTCATCGCGGGCTGGCAGCCAGGCAAACCGTACTTGGTGAAGGAGCTGCTCGGCGCGGAGATGACGGGCGACGCGGTCTCGGTCGAGATTATTTCCCTATTTCGGGACACTGATCGGTGCGCCCGCGCCCGGCGCGGGTTCGAGGAGCTCAGGTCGAAAATGTTCGGCGACGGTTCAACAAAGCCGAGCGAGAACGCCGCGCGCGAAGTGCTCGAAGTGGCGCGAGCCAGCAGGGGAGTCGCGAGGCCATGACTCCGAAAGGCGCGATGATCTGGATTATCTCCGCTTTCTGGTCCGCGCTCAGCGCGCTCAATCGCCACGCTTACGCGGCAGGCCTCTTAAACGTCCGTCGGCTCGAGGGCGTGCGCGTGATCAGCGTTGGGAATCTACAGGCGGGCGGCGCAGGGAAGACTCCGCTCGTCGCATGGATCGCACGCCAAGCAATCGCGCGCGGCATGCGGATCTGCATCCTGTCGCGCGGTTATCGCGGACAGTGGGAGGGCCAAGGGGGAGTGATCCGCCCGGGCGAAGCGACGACCGATCCGGATCTCTGCGGCGACGAGCCCGCGCTCCTGCACTTACTTGTTCCCGAGGCCTGGATTGGGGTAGGGCGCGACCGCGCGGCACAGTTCGACCGGATTCGCAGCATGGCGGGCACAGGGTTGGGCCCGGAGCTCGTGATCTTGGACGATGGGCTTCAGCATGTGAAGATCGCGCGCGACTTGGATGTGGTCGCGCTCACTTCGGCCAAACGCAGTGAGATCTTGCATCGGGATTGGAAGAGCGCAGCCGGATCCGAGAGCCTGGTAATCTGGACGAAAGGCGCGGAGAAGCCCAAGGCCTCGGTCGCTCGAGTCAGGCTTTCTCTCCCGATATCCCCGCCAGGAACACCACCCCTCTGGCTGGTCAGCGGGACTGCGGGTCCCGAAGGTGTCCTTGAATCGGTGCAAGCGGCTGGCTACCAGGTGGCCAAGCACCTCGCTTTTCCGGATCATGCTCGTTATAGCGCGAAACTGGTCGAGGGCATATTGGCCGGGTCCCGCGCCGCCAACGCGCAGCTGGCGTTGACTGGCAAGGACTGGGTAAAATGGAAGCGGCTGGGAGTCGCAGCGGCCGAGGTGCTGATCCTCGAGCCCGAGTTGGAATTGAACGAAGGAGCGGAGATTTGCAATCGCCTCTTATGGGGTATCTAATACTGCCGTTGCTGCGCGGGCTCGGGTGGGCGTTCTACTTGCTTCCGGAAACTCTGCGGCGCTCCTGCGTCTGGGTGGTGGGGGGGGCGCTTTCCCTGCTCAAGCACCGGGCAAGGGTGATCGAGCATAATCTCGGCTTCGCGTTTCCGGGGAAGAATCCCGCCACCCGGCAGCTAGCTCGCGCCGCTTACGCCCATCTCGCGCGCCTGTCGCTCGAGATCCTGATGCTCTTCGGCCCGCTGCGCGCGTTCGTGCTCAATAATGTCGAGATCCGGGGAGCGCATCACATCCACAATGCGCTGAAGCGCGGGCGCGGCGTGATGCTCGTGTCGAGCCACGTCGGCAACTGGGAAGTGATGGCCGCGGGCGCGCCTCTCATCCTGAAGATCTCGATTCTCTTCGTCACCAAGCGCATTAAGCCCGCGTGGCTTCACGAGGCAGTCGAGAGGTCGCGCGCCAAGTGCGGGGTGCGTGCCACTTACGAGCCGCGCACTTTGAAAGACGTTTTGCGGGAACTGAAGTCGAACGGGGTCGTGGGATTCGTTCTGGACCAATACGCGGGCGCGCCTGTCGGCGTGCGTGTCCCCGTCTTCGGCATCCCCGTCGGAACGACCACGGCGGTCGCGGCGCTGATCAAGCGGACGGGCGCGGCAATGATCCCGGTCGTGAACTACCGCGTGCGCGGTGGAAAATTCATCATCGAGGTGCGGCCGGAGATCACCTGGCAGGATGCAGCCAACCCCTCCCGCGAGCTCGCGGCGAATACAGCTCGGTACGCGGCGGCGATTGAACGCGACATCTACTCTCATCCCGAGCAATGGCTCTGGACGCATCGAAGGTTCAAAGGGGATCTGACGCCTCTCCGCCCCGGCGAATGGGACGAAAAGCGCGCACGGAGCTAGGCTCTGTTAGACATTCCCCAATGAATCCCCTAGACTACGTAACGTGGGACCTACTCGAGTGAGACAGCCTAAACAGCCCGTTCGAAGACAGTTCGCATACGCTTTTGGCGGCGCGGCCGCGCTCGGGCTGCTGTTTTACGGGTGCGCCGGAAAGTTCTCGCGGCTGGACGTGAACAACGACCTTCCGAAAGACATTCCCGTCGAGATGCGCCAGAAGTACGAGGTG
>JAYVOO010000271.1:0-1801 GCA_043757905.1 Oligoflexia bacterium | reverse complement strand
TCGCGCGCTCGAGCCGCCGAGGCGTGAACCCGGGCTCGGGAAGCGTGAGCATGCCACCTTCTCCCGTCGTCATCACCTTGGTCGTGAAGAAGCTATAGGCCGCGACTTCTCCGAACTGCCCCGCCTGACGGCCCGCGAGAGTGCTGCCATGGGCGTGCGCGCAGTCCTCGACTAACGGAATCGCGCGCGCCCGGCAGAGCCGTTCGACCTCGAGCACGGAGGGTGAGATCAGGCCGCCGACATGCACCACGGCGATCGCAGCGGTCCGAGGTGTGATCGCGGCTTCGATGGCCCGTGGGCACGCGCCGAAATAATCCGACTCGATGTCCACTGGCACGGGGATGCCGCCCGCCGCGAGAATCGCGGAAGCCGTTGCGATGAAGGTGTTCGAGGGCAGGATTACTTCGCGCCCCTGGACATCACAGAGCCGGAACGCGAGCTCGAGGGCGGCGGTTCCGTGGCAGGTCGCGACCGCAACGCTTGACCCGGAGAAGCTCGCGAAGCGCGACTCGAGCTCCTGGACCAGCCGATGATTGCTCAGGAATGCCTCATTGAGGATCTGGTCGCAGTATTCGCGAAACCGCTTCCGAAAAGCCTCGTCAAAACTTAACCTGAAGACCGGGATCTTGCCTTTTTCCATCGGCGTCGACCCTCTCAGTTTTTCAGGCTTGTATCAAGAGCCGGCGACTTGATACTCATCCCCCTATGTTAGGCGCTCCAGCGATCGAAGTAATAATCGTCACCCGTCATCGGACGGAGTGGCTTGAGCGCTGCATAAGAAGCATTGCGGCTTCGGCTCAGCTCGCCCAGCTTGACCCCCTTCGCATTCGCGTCGGCGTCAATGGAGCGGATTCACGCACCGAGGCGTTGCTCCTGGAGCTGGAAACCGAGCTCGGACAAGATCGCCTTCAATGGACGATCGACTCCGTGTCGCGAAGGCCCTCGAATGCCCGTAACCTTCTGCTCGAATCAGTGCAAGCCGAGTGGGTGTATTTCATCGATGACGACGCATTCGTGCCGCCGGAGCATTTCTCTCGCTTCCTACAGGCTCTCGAGCAAAACCCGGGGGCGGCCGTTTTGGGTGGACCTAATCTCGCGCCTCAGACCTCGGGCGCTTTCCAGCGGGCCACGGAGGCCGTTCTCTCTTGCCGCGCGGGGACCTTCCATTCCGTCTCGCGCTACCGGCAGCTCGGAACGACTCGGAGCTGCGGCGAGGAGTCGTTGGTCCTTTGCAATCTCTTCGTGCGCGCGTCGACGCTCATCGGTCTAGAGCGGCCATTTCCCGACCGCTTCGTCTGCGCCGAAGAAAACTCGCTCTTGCATCTCCTGCGCGCGCGCGGCGAGAGCCTGGTCCATTCCCCGACGCTCTTCAATTGGCATGAGCGCCGCCCCTCGGCGTTCCCGCTCCTCGATCAGGTGTTCCACTACGGCTGGGGACGGAGCCAGTTCCTGATGCTTTACCGTGGCAAAACTCACGCGGCGAATTTTCTGCCGGCCCTCGCGCTTCTCTTTTCCGCCGGCTCCTGGATCGCTTCCGCGTGGACGGGCAGGGCCCCCGGCCTCTGGGCATGCTTTTTCAGCGCCTACCTTTTGGTCTGCCTGGCTTCGTTCGCGGTTCGCCGCGAGTCCGAGACCGCCGCTTCGGCCGCGCCTTGGTGGAGCGCGGTGCTTTTTCCGCTGGTGCATTCCGGTTATGGCGCTGGCTTCATCTACGGTCTGCTTCGAGGTAATCGGTGAAGCCTGAGTTTGAGCTGATCTATGCGCGAGGCAAGGGTTTTCAGCGCCTCCCGCTCGCCGATCC
>JAYVOO010000270.1:0-1804 GCA_043757905.1 Oligoflexia bacterium | reverse complement strand
AAGAACGTCGCCAACCGTGCGCCCGAAGAGCGTCTCCGGTCCGTCTACGGGGAGCTGGCCGACAAGTTCAGCGCCTTCGTCGGAGTGCTCGCGGACGTGAGCGATAAGACCGTTCAGCGCACCGAAAAGGATTTGCTGCGCCTCTACGACGTCTGGTTGAAAACACGCAGTGAACGGGCGGCCAGGGCCCTTCAGGAAGCCGGCATCCTCACGCCAGACACCGTAAAGAAAGACATTCAGTAGTATCCACTCGGCGAAGGCCGGCAAGCGGAGCCGTTAAGGCGAAGCGATTGTAAAAGTCAGGGTGTCGCTGTACGTACCCTGCATCATTGTCGTCGTATCGACGCCGGTGTAACTGATCTTGAACGCCTTGGTCACGTTGACCACGCTGCTCGCGGCTGGCGACGTGGTGATGTTGGTCGGAGTGGCCGACAGGGTGACCGAAGTGGAGTTGTACTTGGCCGTGTAGGCGATAGAGCCGGCCGTGCCGTTTTTCAGCGCGCCCGCGTTCGCCGAGCTCAGCGTGACCTTATAGCCGAGAGCGGTGTTATTCTTCTCGGTGACGTTCGCGACCGAGAGGTCGGTCGCGGTAGTCGCCAAATCCAGCGCGTTGTAGCCCGCGACCGGCGTGACGATGATATCGGTGTGCTGGGGCACGACTCCCGAGATCGTGATCGATCCGGTAGAGGCCGCCCAGGAGGCGGAGGTGATCGCGAGAGCGGCGACAGCGATGCTAAGGAAGATGGACTTTTTCATAGTGGTTCCCTCCGTGGAAACTGATTAAACAACGTTACATGAAAACAGCCGCGCTGACAGTGGGCATGATCTGCCCGTCGGTTTCCATGTGGCGCCATCGTTAGCGCCTCCCCCTCTTCATTGCATGGGAGGTGCCGCCGCCCGCTTGCCGTCGGGTTACTGGCGGTTAAAAGGTCCCCGCGGGAAAAGCCCTAGCGTTTCGGGCTATTCAGTCGTGCTGGCCGTGACGGTGATGAAATCCGAGTATTGGCCTGCCAGGGTCTGAGTGGCATCGCCGGTCGTAATTGACACTGCCCGGGCGACCCCCTCAGGGTTGGTCTGACCTGCTCCCGTCGCAACCGTGACTGGCGCGCCGCCTAGGCTCTGCTGAGCTGAGTCCACCGTCAGTGTGTAGGGAATGGAGTCCTTGCTCGAGGTCGAAGCCTGCTTGAGCGCGCCGCCGTTCTGGGATGAGAACTGGATGCGGTAGCCGGCGTTGGTGCGTACGCGCAGGTCGAAGGCCTTGCTTTGAGGAGTGGAAAGCGAACCGAAATTCACCGAATAGGATGTGCCGGCCGCGTCGAAAGCGGCGCCGGCGCTCACGAGCGAAATGTCGATGATCTTGGAGATGCTCGTTGAGATTGTCACGCCTTTCGAGTCGTCCGGGTGATCGAAGCCACTTGGATTATTATCCAAGTTGTAGACGCGGATTGAGAACGTGTCCTGATAGGATCCGCTGGGCCGAATCGCGGGTGTGGTCGCCGAATCCGGTGGGATCTGGACGTAATAGGTGAGCGTCTGCGAGAGGTTCTTGCCCTTCGGGAATGATCCGGTGAGCAGGTTAGCGGGGTATTGCGCTTCGGACGAGTCCTTCAGGATCTGAGTGAGCGAGCTGTCTTTATAGAGCTGGTAAGCGAGCAGGTTCGCACCCGAGGTCATGCGGCGCGAATAATCGGTCGCCCCGCCGCGCGTGAAGCCGACGGCGAAGTCACAGGCTTTATTATCGGATTTCAAGACGGTCAACGTCACGCTCTGAAAGTTGTAATTCAGGTTCCAGGCGATCGAAACG
>JAYVOO010000269.1:0-6567 GCA_043757905.1 Oligoflexia bacterium | reverse complement strand
ACGCCTCTGCTCTACCGATTTTCCGCTCGAACAAGGCGCAGGGCTTCCTGCCCGTAAAACGCCATGCCGCTGCAACTCAAGATCCACTGGAGGCCGGGTTGCCCGTACGGCCTGTAGCAGATCTTATTTTGCTAGGGTCTTGAGAAGTTGTCCAACCGTTTGTGAGACTTGCGCGCCGTTGGCTTTCCAGGCGGCGACCTTCGCAAGATCCACTTTGATCTTCTCGGCCTTGGTCTTGGCCTTTGGATAATAATGGCCGAGCTTGGCAAGGTAAGCGCCGTCCCGGGGCTTCTGCGAGTCCACGGCGACGATCAGGTACTGGGGCTGCTTCTTGGCGCCCTGGCGGGAAAGACGAATGGTAACGGCCATTTGAAATGATTCCTTTCGTGAATCTTGAAGAATTCATTTCAATAGCAACTCAGACATGCCCTGTCAACAGGATCGCCTGACCCGCCAGGTCCCATCAGTACCGCGGCGTGATCGAACAGCGGTAGGTCGCGGGCTCTTCCGCCTGATACAGGGCGCACTGGACTTGTTCCAATGCGACGAAGCATTTTCCGGCGCCGCATTCCTCCGGGCTACCCGCTTCGGTGAGCTTTTTCATGAGCTTTCGAGCGACTGGGCCCTCGACCGAGTACACCTGCTCCGCGCCAGTCTCACCGACTCCCCTAAAGTTGCATTCCCAATGCCTGGGCGGGGCGGCATTCCCACGGAGGTCGCAGCGAAGGTCGTTTGCGACGTTAAAAAACTTTCCCGCAGCGCCTTCAGAAAATGATCCCGCCACAATGAGCGCGCGGGTCAAAGCTTCGGCCTTGGAACCTTCGACTTCGATCGGAGCACCAGAAGCGCGAGCCAGGGAGCCGGACAACATCAGAACCAGAATAAGAATTTTCATAAGCATTAATCTCCTTGAATAGACTTATGCCTTCTATGACTTTATGCGTCAACATAAATCTATAGATTATAGATTATATAGAATAAGTTATAGTTATGGGATGCCGATAGGATCCCATGTCCACCAGAACTAAGATTTCCAAAGGAGGTGAGACGCGCGCCCGACTGATCGAGGCGGCGCTGGATCTCTTTCACCGCAAAGGCGTGCAATGGGTGAGTTTTCAGATGATCGCCGAGAAAGTGGGGCTCCGCCAGGCTTCGCTTTACGCATACTTCGAGGACAAGGACGATCTGCTTCTTGCCTGCTGCCGCGACGTCAATGAGCGCGCGCGCGCTTTCATCGACGCCAGGATCCCCGCCGATCTGCCCATGCCCGCCCCGCTCCAGGCCTACGTATACGCAAATCTCGCGTGGGTGGAGGAATGCCCTTCGGCGGCGAGCATCCTGATGGCGATGTACTACTTCAGCTGCGCGAGCGCGCCGCTGGCCGAGGTCCGCCGGCAGCTCGAGGACCTGGGCACCGCGCGTATCCGCACTCACCTTCTGCAAGGCGCGCGCGAGCACGCGTGGCGCGACCAGATCGAAGCAAAAGATGCCGAAACGATCGCACGGATCATACAGAGTTACCTGACCGGCGAAGTGATCAAGACCCTGCACCGACCTCGCGAGATGAGCTCGCGAAAACGGGGTGAGATGGTTTGGAACGGGGTGCTGACGATTTTGGGCGGGCTCCGGAACCCCATTCAAGCCCATCTCCCGAAACGCCGATAAACCAGAACGATGAGACCCTCCCCGGCCTTCAGTGCATCAATGATCCTATTGTTCGCGATGCTCGCGCCGGCAAACCTTTTCGGTATGGGAGATGGCGGCTCGGGCTCGAAGCCCTATCAGACCATTTGGGAGGAGCACTGGAATTCAGAGACAACGAGCTATACTCTCCAGCACGTCAAGTTGACCTTTCCCAAGCGCGCGTCTTGGAGCCTGCGGCAGCCCAAGCTGCACGAGGCCGTGAGCCGAATCCGCTGGAGCGGTCACCAGCTCGCGTTCGACGAAATGGAAGGCCAGCACGAGGAAATCGGCGAAGGCAAGATGAGCCAGGCGCGAAAGATTGACCGAAAGCTGAATTACCCATTCGAAGCCGTGCTGATTTTCGACGATGCCAATCCCACCGTGCCCATCGGATACATCGAGATCGCCCTGCCCGATCCGCTCTTGCCATTCGAGCGCAAGCTCGGGCGCAAGTATCGCCGACCGAAGTTAGTTGAAGGCGATCTGAAGCGTCTGGAAGTCACCTCGGATCTAAAGTACCGCCGCGCCCACTTCGAGTCCGCGCGCGGCGTAAACGCGAAAATCCTGCAGGGTTATCCGGCCGAGCTCCTCAAGTTCGCCGTCCGGAAAGGCCAACCCGCCCAGGTGGCGAACCTACTTTTCGCCGCGCTTCAATCCAGCTGGCACGCCAACCTGGTACCGCTACCCTTCGTCGCGGCCCAGCCCGGCTACGAAGAGCATCGCGCGCATGCGCGCCAGTATTCGGGCGAGGAGGTGGGTATCTCAGAATATTTCATCCACTCCCTCGCCATCAAGCGCGTAATCGATTTCTACACGACACTCGGCGCTTCGCGCGAGACCCCGCCGTACGAGACGCTCCCGCCCGACTCGCCTTTCGCGCGAGACCACGTAGTGACCCAACCCGGTTCCGAGCCCGTCGTCCTGGTCGTCGACCGCGACGGTTTGATGAGTTTCGGCCGCAAGCTCAACTTCAGGCAGGGTCCGATGAGTGAGAGCGGCCGGACGGAAGGAAAACTGGACGAGCTCCTGGCCATCCTGCGCAGCGGGGATCCGCGCGCGGCGACGCGCCCAGAGGCCGTCATGAAGACGCGACGGCGCTCAAAAACCGAGCGCAATTACTTGAAGCGGCATCAAGCTGACCCGCTTTAGCCTGCCCGACTCGACTGGGACCCGGGGAGAGGCAAAAGCGATTAAAGAAGGCCGAGCTCGAGCCGCATGGCTTCGGCGAAGCGGCTCTGATCTTTTTCAAGGCTCTTCCAATCCGGTTTGATGAGGCGGCGAGACACCCCCTTGGGGAGCGGATGGGTGGGATTCTCCATTCCCGTCATCAGAAGGACGGGAATGGACTCGGCCTGGATCTCCCCGAGCAGATCGAGGCTCGACTCGCCGGGAAGAATTTCGTCGAGAAGAACGAGATCCGGGCGACGGCGCAAAAGCTCGAGGCGAGCTTCGGCGCAATCCCGCGCGAGCCCGGAAACCTGGAAGCCTTCAAGCCCCGTCACGACTTGGCGAAGGAGGTCGAGCATCTCAGGTACATCCTCGATGATCAGGACGCGGCGGGGACTTGAAGTGGAAGCCAAGTGTCTTCGCTCTTACTTACGATTCATTTGCGGGTGAGCGAGCCGGTGATCGTGGTCGAGTTGCCCTGGCCAGACATGCTCTGGTTGAACTGCATCTGGTTGCCCGTGATGATCGCGGACATGCCGACCGAGAAGCCCTGCTCAGCGTAGGTCATAGCGAGGTTCGTGTCGCTGATCGTTCCGACGACTAGGTTGTTATAAAAAATGTTGGCGCCCTGAATCGGGAGCACAGTTGGAGCGATATCGCTCTGGACCTGGCCACACGCCATCTTACCGCTGACGATATTGAGTGCGGATGCCGTGTGATCCATGGTCATGCTGATTACGGTGCAAGGAGAGCTGAAGCCCGTCGTCGAGACGAGCTGGCCAGGGCCTTCCCAGGTTCCGGTGAATCCACCGGCGAAAGCCTGCGTAGTGCTGACAAGTACGGCGAAAGCGACAAGGGCGAGGTTCTTCATTTCGGGCTCCCATTTAAGTTGGCGACTGAGTTCGATGGTTTCGGCGCGATCGTGGACCGAGGTACCTGAAAACTCAATGGCCATTTTGTGGCAAGGACCACGCAGAGCGTTGTGCTCGAGCCGCGTCAGAGTGGCTTCACAAAGTGGAAAGCCACCACTACCATTTGTTCGCGGAAATAGAACTGATGCGCCCGCACTCGCTGTGTCCCTGAGTCGAGCGTGAATCTTTCACAACCTCGACCTCGGGCAAGTTGCTGCAGATGCTCAAGAAGCGCCTTACCCACGCCTCCGGATCGTTTGGTTTCATCCGTCACGAGATCGTCGACATACATGTGAACGCCTGACGCCGTGTTCTCGTAAATCCGGTAGACAGCGACGCCGACGACTTCATCTTCCCGAATCGCGACTGCCATACGGCCACCGCCCAGGAAAACACGCTGCATTTTCTCCGAATAATCGGCGGATAAATGGGGCCGAAGCTGGCGATGTACCTTTTCGGCCTGCGTGAGGCCGGCCGGCTCGACGACTTTTCCTGCGGAGTCGGTAATCTCGATGATTTGGATTGTCTCTGCACGCATGAAGGGCGACTCACTTTCTGGCGTTTGGGCGGAAAGAATGCCTGTCCTCTCACAACACTCTGGAACTGTCAGCACTGGGCGCCACGTACTTTCGCCACTCCAACCCAACGCGTATCTTTGGATGCCATCAAACGGCTGCTGAAAGTTGAATCAAACCGGTCCTCCAAGGTCGCCCCCTTTAAGCCAGCTGTTGCACTTCTTACCTAAATCCGCCCGCCACCTATTCGCATAAAAGGTATCGCCCCATGATTATAAATGAAATAAATCAATCTCATGTCCCGCCGATCGCAGCCTTTTCTGGCCCCTCCACTCGCCCCGCGCTCCGAGCACGGCGGCGCCATCCGTGCAGGCAAGCGCAAACTCCATCGCTCCATCGCCCCATCGATCCCAAACGCCCGCTCCACGTCGTGATGCGAGCCACTCAGGCGCGCGGACCCCGTTCGCTGCTCGCTCGCGCGAACGTTTCCCGCGTCGACACGCTTCTCCACCGCTACGCTCGCCGCTTCCAGGTGCGCGTCCTCACCTATTCCAACGTTGGAAACCACCTACACCTGCTGATTCAAGGGAGAACCCGCGGCGGTCTCCAGTCTTTTCTCAGGGTCTTGCCCGGCCAGATCGCGCAAGCGATCACCGGTGCGCGCCCTCAGGAACGTGAAGCGCTACCTCGACAAGAACGACCTCGAGGCGTCGGGTCTCGTCACGCGCGCCGAAACGGATCGGATGTTCGCGCTACCACCTTTGACCCAACGATCAGAGATCTAGGCCGACCACGCTGTAAAAGTCGTTTATACGAGCTTTCATCCGGAAACCCAGTCGCAGGTAGCTTGAAAGGCGCCCTGAGAACTCCGCTTCATGCTCTGGGAAATTGGAGCGGGTTTCCTCTGGAATTGGAAAAGCAAGGACCTGCGTGGCACCCGCTCTCCTGGCAAGATCGACGGCATTCCGAATCAGTCCCGTGGATACTCCTTGTCCTCGAAAATCGGGATGGACGTAGAGGCAGTGAATGGACCAATCCCCTTCCGGAAGAAGCGAGGGAGATCTAAGGCAGTAGTCATGACCGGGCTGAGAGCGGATCGAATCGACCGCGCACCATCCAACACACTGTTGCTCGGCGAATGCCAAAATCCCTTGCGCGGTGCCAGCTTGGATAGCAGTTCGAAGTGCTTCGCGAGCGATGTTACCCGTGACTGTGCTTTCCGGCGCAAACCGGTGATTCATGCACCAGCACTGTTTACACTCCTCAGAAGCTTCAAAGAGATCTTCGAGCCCATTCCAATTTTCAGAAGTAGCCTTCACGTATTGAATTTTTTCAATCGACGTATTCCCTAATTGCGGCAAACTCGGTTGACCAGACTCACCCATAAAAAATCTCGAGGATCTCTAAATCCTCCTCGCCTTTCGGGCTGCGAAGCTTCACGACGTCCCCTACCTGCGCATTCAAGAGCGCTTTCGCGATCGGTGAAATCCAACTCACCGCGCCCTTCGCGGGCTCGGCCTCGTCCACCCCGACGATTTGATAGACGCGCTTCCGATCCTCTTCGTCGGTGACGGTGACCCGCGCGCCGAAGCGCACACGGTCGCTCTTCACGCCCGCAGGATCAATGATCTCGGCCGCCTCGAGGCGCTTCGACAGGAAGCGGATGCGGCGGTCGATCTCGCGAAGCCTGCGTTTGCCATAAATGTAATCGCCGTTTTCGGAACGGTCCCCATTGGAGGCCGCCCAGGTGATCACCTTTACGAGCTCCGGCCGATCCGTATGCAGTAGCCGCTTCAATTCGCTCTTCAGCTTCTCGGCGCCCGTCGGCGTGATGTAATTCTTCGTGCCGACGGCTGGGGTTTCAGTCAACGGAGATCGAAAGCTCGAAATTGCTTACGCCTCCGACCGGGAAAAGCTCGGAAACTCGAATCACGTCGCCCGAGGCCGCGCCCTCGAGTCGAGAGAGCAGGTTCTCGGCGTGCGAGGGCTCCAGCGCGAGCGTCCCTACCCACTCGTCGGCCTGCGGATGCGCGATCAAGAGACGACTCTCAAAATCCCGAAGCTTCCAGAAGAGGAGCCAATTGCGGGGGAGATCGACTCGTAGCTCTCGGTTCGGCCGATCGCTCCGAAATATCTCCGCGAGCGCCTCGCGGAGCACCGGCAGCTCGGCCGCGCTGAAACGCAGGCCGAACTCTGAGCCGAGCCGCGCGTGCGGCTCGAGGCTCAGCTGGACGGGCGTCTCTCTCCAGTTCAAGTACGGCATGACGAAGGACGTACCATATCTGCCCTCA
>JAYVOO010000268.1:0-1807 GCA_043757905.1 Oligoflexia bacterium | reverse complement strand
GATTCGAACGACGCTGCAGGAGCTGGACGCGTTGAAGTCCGTTCCGAAAGGCGGAGGAGACTGGGTCTCGGCCATCTTGAACACGCCTAAGATTCACGGTGGGATCGTTTGGATCACCAAGTGGTTTCCGGTCAATCTCGACCAGCTGCTGGAAAGTGCCGACACGGTCGTGAGAAGCATCGGCGCGAAGCTGGCCGAGCTGCTCGCCGGTTCGCTCAGCCAGATCCCCGGCATCGTCATGGGCCTGGTGGTCTCGGTCGTCAGCGTCTACTTCGCGCTCGTCGATGGCCGGCGCTTCCTCGAGCTCATCCGCAAGAATTCAGTCTTCACGCCCGCCCAGACCGACCGCCTCATTCACAGTCTGGCGTTGATGTGCCGCGGAGTGATTCTAGCGACGATCATTTCCGGCGCCTGCCAGGCGGTCTTCGAAGGCATGGCCTGCATGGTTTTGGGCGTACCGAACGTGCCATTGATCTTTACACTCGTCTTTCTCGCGTCTTTCATCCCGGTCGTCGGCTCGTCGCCCGTGACTTTCGCGGTCGCGATCCAACAGATGCTGGGAGATCGCATGGGCGTTGGCGTCACGCTCGCGATCGTGGCCTTGCTCGTGGCGGGCCTGGATAACTTGATCCGCCCTTTGTTTCTCAAGGGCTCGGGCGGCCTGCACCCACTGCTCGCGTTCGTCTCCGCGTTCGGGGGGCTGCAGATGATGGGTTTTCCCGGAATCTTCCTGGGCCCGATCCTGGCCGCGCTCTTTGTCTTCGTGATGAGCGCGGTAATCGAAGGACCGGACAAAACGGCCAACAAGATCGAGTCCAACGTCGCGCCTTAAAGAGCCCTTAACTCACGCAGCCTCGTGGTGGGGCTTCTTCGTGGGATCCAGCGTAAGCAGCAGGCTTGCGAGATCGTCCGCATGCTCTTCTTCTTGGGCGAGGATGTGCTCCATGATCCGCCGGGTGGTCGAGTCCGTATCCCCGATGTAGCGCACGATCTCGCCGTAGGTTTCGATTGCGATCCTCTCGGCGATCAGATCCTCGCGGATCATGTCCACGAGCGTCTCGCCTTCCTCATATTCGGCATGGCTTCGGGTGAGGATCCCTTCAGGATTGAAATTGGGCGCCCCACCGAGCTGCTTAATGCGCTTGGCGATCAGGTCGGCATGCTTCTCTTCCTCTTTTGCATGCTCCAGGAACTCGTCAGCGACCGGCTGCGACTGGATCCCTTCGGCCATATAGTAGTGGTTCTTGTAGCGAAGCGTGCAGACGATCTCAGTCGCCAGCGCCTCGTTCAAGATACGGATGACGTTAGTCAGGTCCCCCCGATAGCTCGGTGTGAGCGAGCCGCGGTCGATGTGGTCGCGCGCGCGCCGGCGGATTGCCTCGATGTCGCTGAGGAAGGGGTGCTTGATTTTCAAGGTTTCGGAATCCGACATTTGATTCTCCTGTCTTCAGGTCAATTCGTTCATCAGAGGTTAGCTTTGCAATAACCGGGCAAGCAAGAACAGCTGGGTACTCAATCGCCTAGCTTGACACTAGTCGCTTTGATCTGCTTCAATCGGCCCATGGCGACAAAAGCAGGCAGCAAGGCGGGGATCACCACTAGCTCGACCGCGGAGTACTTCTCAAAGAATCTCCAGCAAGTCGGCTTTTCCTCGCAGACCAAGGCAATCCTAACGACCTTGAAGGAGGCCGTGGATAACGCCCTCGACGCTTGCGAGGAAGCGGGCCTGCTCCCCGAAGTCCATGTCGAGATCGAGAAGAAGGGCGCGGGCTCCCTCAAGAACTCGGACCAGGTTAGGATCCGAGTC
>JAYVOO010000267.1:0-6578 GCA_043757905.1 Oligoflexia bacterium | reverse complement strand
GGCGATCCTGTCGGCCTTCAGGAAGTACTGGTTGCTCTCGTCGTACTTGCCTGCCTGGTGTAACGTGAGCCCGAGGTCCAGCAGGTAGAGCAGCAGGTCGCGCCCACTCTCGCCTTGCTCGGCGAGGCCCTTTTTCAGCCTTTCGGCAGCCTCGTCATAGCGGCCATCACGAAAGAGGTGATCCGTCTCTCGATCCGCCATCCTCGCGGACGAGCAGCCTCCGCCCACTGTCGCAAGCAGTGCGAGCGCAACGGCGAATCGCATGCCGGGCCTTTAGAGTCCGACGCTGCGCTTGCGGTACTTCTTGCGGATCTCGCGCTCTTCGGTGCAGTCGATCGTCGACTCTTCCAGGCTCGTGAGATTGACCGTAAGCTTGTAATAGATAAACTTGTCGTTGCCGACTTCCTGGATGTTCGTCGCCATCGCGCCGCTCAGGATGTAATCCGCGCCGATCTGTTTGCCGCCCTTCTTGGCGCTCGGGCCGGAGACGTTGCCGCCGGCATTGTACTCGTACTCGTCCGAGATCGTGCCGCGCTCCTGCTTGTTCACGAAGCGCACTTTGCCGGTCTTGATCAAGGCGGTGCGGATTTTGTCCGTCATCGAGACCGTGTCGATATGCTCTTCCGTGCGGTTCTGCACTTTCTCGACGATAACGACCGGAGGCTTGGCAGCCTTGGCGACATACTCGCAAGCAACCATCGCCTTGATCACGGTGTCGGCCATCTGCTGCATGTCGGCCTCATTGAACTTGTCGTCCAGGAGCTCGACGCGGGTCGGGTCATCGTATTCGCCCTTGGTGAATGCTTTGGGGCCGCAACCGGCGCCGGCTAGAAGAGCGAGGAGTGATCCGAATCCAAGCAAGCGAGTGGAAAGACGCATAGCAGTAACCTCGAGGAAGAATGTTCGTGAATCCGCCGAATTCCTCCCAATTTACAGGGATCCAGCGCCCATTGGCAAGTTGGAAGAACGGGTGTGGCGAAACACGACATAGTGTCCGCGCGGCGTCGTTCGTCATTGACCAGGCAGGCCTCCAGGGCCTGCCGAGATCTATTGAAAGGGCGGGGGGATTGTGGTGTTCTGCCTCACGTGACTCAGCCTAATCCGCCCGCCAGCGTGGGGAACATCCTCAAGCGAAACCTTATTTTTGTCAGCGGCAAAGGCGGCGTCGGCAAGACCGTTGTCTCGCAGGCCATCGCCCGCGCGCTTGCTGCCGAGGGCAAACGCACGCTCTGGGTTACCTTCGAAGATCCCCTGATGCCTCAGGGCGAGACCAACTTGGTCGACAAGAATCTCTGGCACCTCAACTGCGAGGCGGCCCGCGCTTTCGAAGAGTACATGCGGCTGAAGATTCCCGTCTCCCGCCTGGCCACGCTCTTCGTCGAGAATCGGCTCATGCGGTATCTCGCCAAGGCCGCCCCCGGCATGCACGAGCTCGTGCTGCTCGGCAAAGTCTGGTTCGACCGTACCCATTACGACCACGTGGTCGTTGATATGCTCTCGACCGGCTACGGCATTGCAATGTTCCAGAGCACGCAGAACTTCGCCAACCTCTTCAAAGGCGGACCCATCCAGCGCGATGCCGAGAATATGCTGGCAACTTTCGCGGATCCCGCACTCACTGGCCAGCTCATCGTATCGCTGCCGGAGGAGATGCCGCTTCGCGAGTCGCTCGAGCTGGGTGAGATACTAGTGGGCCTCTTCCCCGGCAATGCCCCCGCCTATCTCGTGAACCGCTCCTATCCTGAGCCTTTCGGCGGCACGGACGGGGTCTCCGAGAAACCCGACGAGTGGAAGAACCCCCTGGCCGAGTCCGCGCGTGATTACGCGATCAAGCGCTTCCTTCTCGAGAAGTTCAATCTTCGCCTCTGGCGCGACGAACAGATCCCGATTGAGACGCTGCCGTATCTGCCGCCGGTCGAGCGGCCCGGCAGCTCGATGTCCGACCGGGTCATTCGCGAGCTGGCCTCGCTTCTCAAAACCCGAGGCCTGCTATGACTATCGACCAGGCGCTCAAGGAGCGGAAGATCCTGATCACCTGCGGAACCGGCGGAGTCGGCAAGACCACGCTGAGCGCTGCGATCGCCGTCCGGGCGGCTCTACTCGGAAAGCGCGCGGTCGTGATCACGATCGATCCCGCCAAACGTCTCGCGACCTCACTAGGGATGGAGCGCCTTGGCGACCAGGCGACCGACCTGACCGAGCGCCTGCGGAAGCTCGACCCTTCGATGAAGGGCACCTTGCACGCGATCATTCCGGACACGCGCAAGACGTTCGAGTCCTTCGTGAAGGATCTTTCGCCCAGCGAAGCCGTGTCCCGGCGGATCATCGAGAACCCGATCTTTCAAATCCTGGCCAAGGAGTTCTCCGGCAGCAACGAGTATATGGCGCTCGAGCGTCTCCTGAATCTCGAGCGGCTGGGCCAGTACGACACGATCATCTTGGATACCCCTCCGAGTCGCAACACGCTCGCGTTCCTCCACGCGCCGCGGCTTCTCGCCCAGTTCTTCGAGGAACGCCTGATCCGCTGGCTCGTCATGCCGGCCAATAGGCTTCTTTCCGCCGGCATGCGAAAAGCGATGGGCCTCCTCGAGAAGCTGACGGGCGGGGGATTCATGAAGAATCTGCTCGATTTCGCGACCGACCTTTTCGAGGTTCAGGCCAATTTCACGGCTAATCTCAAAGAAATCACGCGGCTGCTCGAGTCTGACTCAGTCGGCTTCCTCATGGTCACCACGCCGACGCCCGAGACGGTGCCCGAAGTGCGTCACTTCATTCAGACCATCCAGGAAAACAAGTTCCACTTCGAAGGCATCACGCTCAATCGCACCCTGGGTTATCTCCAGGACAAAGGGCCCTCTTCGACCGAAGAGCGCGACCCGTCGCTTCAAATCGTCCGCGCCCTGCAAGAACGCGAGGAGAAGGTTGTCAAGTCCCTGATGGAAAACGGAATTGGACTCAGTGCCCGCGTGCCCGAGCTTGCCAGGGACGTACATTCGGTGGAAGATCTGTTTCATGTCGCACAGGCTTTGGGAGCGATCGAGCCCCGCTGATAGATTTCGGTGGCTTCTTGTCTTGACGACAGCCGGCGCGAGCCTCCTGCCCATGGCGATGCCTCGCGCTGAGATCGTGACGAAACAGGCACAAGGAACTGGAAGCGAAAGCGGCGCTGTGAGCGACGCCGAAGCGGCCCTCCTTCTCACGGAAGGAAAGAAGGCGTTCGCCGCGCGAAAATTCGAGCGCGCCGCGAGCCGCTTCCAACGGCTGGTCGATCGCTACCCCGGCTACCAGGGGTACCTCGAAGCCCATCTCACGCTTGGCCAGGCGCTACTCGCGCTAGAGCGACCCGGCAAGGCGATCACGCCACTGAAGTATTATGTGCTGGGAGTCCGCAACCCCGACGCGCTCGTCGAAGGCCGGGTCTGGCTCGCGCGCGCGTACCTCGAGGACGGCCATTATAACGAAGCGTATCTGACGACATCGGAAGTCGAGACCTCTAAAGCTTCCGCCCCCGCGCTGCAGACGCTTCTTCAGCAAAATCAGTTGATCCGGGCCCGCGCCCTTCAAGCGCTCAATCGCGCGCCCGAGAGCAAGCATGCGTTGGAATCCGCGCGCAAGTTCGCTGCCAGCAACCCGACCGAGAGCGCGCCTCTGCGTGGCGAAACTCTTTCGGTCGAGCTCGAGATCAAGCTGGGCGACTGCGCGAAGCTGCCCAGCTCAGGGCCGCTGACCGAAGACCAAGTCAAGAACCAGTTCGAACGCCGGGGCACTTGTCTGCTTGAAACGCTGCCCATTTATCGCTTGGCCCTGGATCTGAACGAGCGCGCCCTTTCGGATTCCGCGACGACACTTCTCGAGAAGGCGTATTTTGACTTTCTCAAGGCCTGCTCAGCGCCACCCGCGCCGCCTGAAACCCATCCGGTTCCGCGCACGCCCGAACAGCTCCGGCAATACCACCGCGAGCTCAAGGAGTCGCTAACCGAGGACTGTCGCCTGAAAGCGGTCGCCGCCTCAGGCATTCTTTCCGGCTGGAGCGGCGACTACCCCAAACGCCTGCGCGCGAAACTCGAAAGCCCAAAAAAATGATCTCCAAAACAAAAAAGATGCTCGCCGACGGCATCCAGAACAACCGAAAGGCGCTTTGGGATTGGCAGATCGCGCAAGCCACGGCGGCCCCTCCCCCCTTTTATTGCTCGATCGACCTCCGGGACGCCGGCTTCAAGATCGTACCGGTCGACAGCAACCTCTTCCCCGCCGGATTTAACAATATCTGCCCCGAGGACGTGCGCGCGGCCCCCCGCCACTTCAAGGCGCGCATCGAGGCGATCGCCGCCCAGCGGGGAATCGGGACCGTGGCCCGAGTTCTCGTGATCCCCGAGTCCCACACCTCGAATCTTTTCTACATTGAGAATCTTTACCACCTCACGCAGCTGCTCGCGGAGGCCGGCTACGAGATGCGCGTCGGCTGGCTCGGGTCGGAGGGCGTGAAGCTCGTCTCCGAAAGCGGCAAAGAACTGCAGGCGCATCCGATCTCGCTCGACGGTGGCAAGCTTTCGGCCGAAGGCTTCGTGCCCGATCTGGTCGTGCTCAACAACGACTTCTCGGGCGGGTATCCCCCGATCCTAGACCAGGTCAGCCAGCCGATCGTGCCGAGCCATCGCCTGGGCTGGCATAGCCGCAAGAAAACCGAGCATTTCAGGCATTATAACGACCTCGCAGGCGAATTTGCCGCCATCATCGGCGTGGACCCCTGGCTAGTCCGGATCGATACCGAAGAGGTCGGCCCGGTGAACTTCAACGACGACCTGGGAACCGAGGAGGTCGCCCAGGCCGTTGGACGCGTGCTCGAGCGGACACGCGCGGCCTACGAAACGCACAAGATCAACCGCAAGCCCTTCGTCTACGTCAAGAACAACGCCGGCACCTACGGCATGGGAATCATGGTGGTTCGCTCGGTGGAAGAGCTTCACACGATGAATCGGCGCACGAAAAACAAGATGAGCGTCGGCAAGAACCGCGCGCACATTGAGAGCGTCGCGGTCCAGGAAGGAGTGCCCACCGCCACACTCGTAGACCGGCTGCCTGCCGAACCCGTCATCTATCTTTGCGGCGACGAGTTGATCGGCGGCTTCCTTCGCACCAATCAGGAAAAAAGCGACGAAGAGAACCTGAACTCGCAAGGCATGGTCTTCCGTAAGCTCTGCATGTCAGATCTCAAAAGCGCGATTGAGGACACCGAAGAGGGCGATCTCGACAAGCCGGAGCCGCTCTTGGAATTAGTCTACGGCTCGATCGCGCGTCTGTCGGCACTCGCCACCGGCCGCGAGCTCAAGGCGCACTTGCTCTAAGAATCGGCGTTTCCCTTCGCCTTCGAGTCTTTTCATTCGCCGCTCCAGGGGATATTACCGAAAGGTGAAAAAACTTTCATTCCGATGGCCTGTCGCTGTGGCAGCCGCATGCGTCCTTTTCTTCGAGCCGGTTCTCCCGGCCCAAGCATCGGATACCTTCGAGCTCGAAGGTGCGCGGATCGAACTGAGCCTTCCCACGAAGCCCCTCTCTGTGAGCCGGGCAGAGATCATCGCTTGGATCACGCGGGGCGTGCGCGCGGTAGGTGGTTATTACGGCTCTTTTCCAGTTAAAAAACTCAAGATCGAGGTGATGAGCGAAGGTTCGCGCGCGATCGGCCTCGGGCAGGCCTTCAACGGCGACCTGATCCGCTTCCGCCTCGGAAGCCAGGCCAGCCAGGCGGCTTTCCTCAAGGACTGGTCAATGACTCATGAGATGCTTCACCTGGCCTTTCCCGACCTTGATGACGAGCACACGTGGATGCAAGAGGGCATGGCCACTTACCTGGAACCCATCGCGCGCGAGCGTGCGGGCCAGCTGACGAAATCCGAAGTGATGGAGGAGTGGAAGAGCCGCTTCCCCGACGGACTGCCCGCAGCCGGCGACCGAGGCATGAACATCGCGTCGGGATACCCTCGTATCTACTGGGGCGGAGCGATCTTCTGGCATTTCGCCGACGTGGAGATCCGCCGCCGCTCCCACGGAAAGAAATCCATCGACGACGTCATGCGAGCGGTCCTTGGTGCGGGTGGCACCCAGAACGAAACTTGGAAAGTCGACCGTCTCTTGAAGATTGCCGACCAAGCCACCGGAACGCAGGTGCTCCGCGAGCTTTACGAGCAAACCGCCACGCGGGCGTACTCGCCGGACCTTGCGAAGCACTGGAGAAGCTTGGAACCCGCGATAGTCGATGCTATTCTGGCGCATTCCCATGACCGACCTATTCACTAAACTCGCCGGCCTCAACCACTGGCAGATCGACCTGCTTACGATCGGCATCCTGATCGAGAGCGCCTTCCTGGCCGTGATCCCCGAGGAGGCGATCCTGCTCACGCTGGGCGCGCTCATCCACCAGGGCCGAGTCGGACCGCTGGAAGCATTCCTTTCCTACCAGCTAGGAGTCGTGCCGTCGGACACCATCCTGCTCACGCTCGGGCGCTTCGCGTCCCACGGATTGAACCGCCATCCCTTTTTCGCCAAACTCATAGGGCATCCGACGACGATCTTCGCCACAG
>JAYVOO010000266.1:0-1808 GCA_043757905.1 Oligoflexia bacterium | reverse complement strand
TCGAGCGCATGCCCGAAGCATGGCTGAGCGCGATCACGAAGGAAGCCCATCGCCGCGGGCTCAGAGTCGCGGCCCACGCCGTGTACGCAGCGAGCATTCTGGCCGCGGCGCGAGCCGGCGCCGACAGCCTCGAGCATGTGCCGACTCTAGACGCGACTGCGCTCGCGCTCCTGAAGAATGTCCGGGGCACGCTCGTTCCTACTGATACGAGCTCGAGGATCGCAAAAGCCTGCGGCAAGCACGGAGTGAAGGTCTCGATGCCCGAACGCGGTCGTTTGCGACGCGCATTGGATTCAGGTATCACCTTCGCGTTCGGGTCGGACATGTATTTAGCGCTCGATTCCGATGGATGGGATCGAGGCGGCGCGTCCAAGGAGACGATCTACGCCTATGTCGAGGAGCAAGGCCTGACACCGACCGAAGCGCTCACCGCTGCGACGCGTAGCTCGGCGCGCCTGCTGCGCCTCCCTGACCTGGGTGAGATCGCACCGGGAATGATCGCGGACCTCATCGCGGTCGAAGGCAATCCACTTGAGAACATTCGCAGCCTGGAGAGCGTGGCACACGTCCTCCAACGCGGCCAGCGCGACGTGAGATGATTGCTTTCGCCGGGAAAGCCCGGTATCGCTTTCTGATGTTCTCGACACCCCAGGATATCCTCCAGGAATTCGAAAGCCGGGGACTCCCATCCAACTTCTGCCATATCCCTTTTACGACGATGATCCTTGAACCCGACGGAAAAGTCGGTTCCTGCCGAATGAAAGGCAGCGAGTTTCCCGTAGGCGAGATTCGCAAGCAAACCCTCCAGGAGATCTGGAACGGCGAAACGATCCGAGCCTGGCGCCGCGAGTTCCTATCGGGTGACGTCAAAAACTGCCGGAACGAGGTCCGCCACAAGGCCTGCAACCTCTGTCCGACCTACAACTGGTTGTTGCCGGAAACGGTCGCGGCCGAAGTGCAGGAACGCGCACCCATTCGCCTCGTGTTGAACCTGAACGGCCGCTGCAACCTTGAATGCCGGATGTGCCATATCTGGCAGAAGCCCAATGGCCTTTACGATGAGCTCGGGCTCTGGGGCGAGATCGAGGAGCTTTTGCCGGGAGTGCGCGAGATCGAGCTGCTTTCGGGCGAGCCGTTTATCCAGGGCGACACCTATCGGCTAATCGAGCTCGTCAGCCGAGTTAACCCGGAGTGCCGCTGGACCCTGACGACGAATGCGCATTGGAAACTGAACGATACGATCCGGGGTGCGCTCGACAAGATTCACGTCCGTAATCTCGTCGTCAGCATGGACAGCTTGAACCCGGAAACCTATTCGACGATCCGTCGACGCGGCACGCTCGAAGTCGTGCAGGCGAACCTCGATCGCCTGATCGAGTACGACGAGTCGAGAGCGCTGCGCGGGATGCCCCGGCTCGGCCTGAAGATCAACTTTCTCGTCCAGAAGGACAACTGGTCCGAACTCGGGGATTTCCACGAGTACGGCAAACGGAAGGGCGTGGAGATCTTCCGCACGTTCATGAACGAGCCATTCGAGCATTCTCTGCTCTCGCTCCCGGAAGCAAACCGCGAGGAAATCCTCGGCACCTACCTCGATCGCCTCACCAGCGAGCAGCTCGAGAGCTCGGTCCGGATTCTCCTGCCCCTGATGGACTCAGTCGCGCCGCTCGCGCGCGCCGACTTCCTTCTGCAGTTGAAGAAAAGGCTCGCGGCTTGATCCATGTCATCGGCTCCGGACCGGCGGGAGTGGCCGCGGCTTTCGCGCTGGTGCGGGCCGGAAAGCAGGTCACGCTAATCGACTCGGGCCT
>JAYVOO010000265.1:0-6582 GCA_043757905.1 Oligoflexia bacterium | reverse complement strand
TTTTGGGACAAAAGCTCATGCTCTTGAACGGCTACATGGCTATGCCATTCAATGAATCTATTTCGTTTGTCGTTCCGTGCAAAACGCAGCGGGAAATCGACAACTATTGGAAAAAGCTAACTGCCGGTGGCGGAAAGCCCGTGGAATGTGGCTGGTTGATCGACAAGTTCGGGGTCCGTTGGCAGATCGTCCCCGCGAGTTTCGACAAGTGGAACACAACTAAGAACAAGGCGAAGAAAGAAGCCATGATGCTCGAGATGTGGAAGATGAAAAAGCTCGACATCAAACAATTGAAATCGGCGTTCGACAACGCTTGAACGGCTCAACGTGCTTCGAAATGGTTAATGAAAAGGGCCTCCGGATTCGCCCCGGAAGCCCTTTTTAAAACCCGACTTATACGGCATATGGCCGCTCGCATTCACATCGAGACGAAAGGCTTGAAGCCGCCCCAGAACATACGCATGCCGTCGAAAGGCATCTTTCCGGACATCATTTCCGCTAGGCGCGGGTCGTTCATGACTTTCTTCATCACGCGGTCGCGGTCTGCGCGCGACTTATAGGTGATCCAAGTGAAGAATACGACTTCTCCCGCCTTCAATTTCACGCTTTGAGGGAACGAGGTCTTTTTGCCCTTTTTGACATCATCGGCTACGCACTCGACGTACTGGAGCGCACCGTGCTCAAGCCAGATCTTTCCCGACTTCTTCGCCATCGCCTTGTAAGCCGTGAGGTTCTTTCTCGGAATCGGAAGCACCATACCATCCACATAATTAAACTTTTTCGCCATGATCTCTCCTGAATCGGTTTAAATGAAAATCTACTACGGCCATCATCGTGAAGGGAGATTCCTGCAAATTCAAAGAAATTCCAATGACGTGGTGCCCAGAAATTATTCCAAGCTTGAGCCGGCAGTGCCGGTTCCCCTGATCTCCCGCTCAAACATTCAAATTAAGTTCTCAGATCCCGCAGTTCAACCGAAACTTTTCCCAAGAGCCGACTTTCGTCGCATCCGTGTGAAGCACATCGTTGACTTGCGTGGAAAGCCCGCCCGAATTCACGGCGGTCACGTAGTTTCCGTTCAAAGTCTGGATCGCGTAATAACCGTTGCCGAGGGAGATGAGCTGAAACTCTTCCCAACCCTGGGGCATCGAAGCGTTCGAGTGGATCACGTCTTGAACGCGTCCGCCGCCGCCCACTGCCGACAGGAACTGCCCGTTCTTAACCTTGATGCCGTAAGTGATGTTCGGAGTGCCTTTGCCGAGATCCACGAGCGTGAAGCGCTCCCAGCCACTCACATTCGACGCATCAGAATGGATGACGTCAGTCGTCCGGTTGCCGCCGCCGACTGCCGAGAGGTAATGGCCGTCATAAGCCTGGATCGAGCATGTGATCGGGCCGTTCTGGGCGAAAGCCGCGGGAGCGAGAATAAGAGCCAGAACCAGAGAACCGAGCGTAAGTGATGCCTTCATAAAATGTCTCCTTTGTAGAAAGTTACGAGAAGCAAATCTGCCTCTCACTGACACACGCGGAAACGCCAAACAAACTGGCTCATTTATTTTGAATTCAATTGCGAGTGCCTACATCGCATTGCGTTATCTGCTGCGGGTAAAGCATGCCCCTGACAAAGAAGCCCCCGGCCCCCCGAAGAAAGCCCGGAAGCCACGATTCGATCAGCACTTCATCCTGGACCCATTCAGGCCGCTCTAGACCCTGACCAAAACCGTCATTTTATATTCTTGAATTCTCAGACTTTTTTTCCAAGCATCAGAGCTCTTCCGCAAAAACTTTCTCGGTGATTTTCCAAAACTTATCCTGCTTCCTTGCGATCACGAATGCCGGCAAGCGAAACAGTACCTGGTATTTGATCACGTCCTGAGGCGTCCTGAACTCAAACGCCAGCTCGGGCCGCCGGAGATGCGAGCGTAGGAAGTTGATGTTGAACTTTTTGATGGAGGACGGGTTGCTAAAAAAATGCGCCTCGCTCACATGGCGGGCGTCATAGTCGTAGTAGCGGATCTCCAGATAGGGATTCGAGTTCTTGTCCCGGCGCTCCTCGAACGTGATGCGGTCAGGCGTCAGGACATGCGCGTTCTTCGAGAGCTTCGCTTGCTTGAGCTTGGCTTCGGCGTCGATCAGAACGGCTTCGCACTTCTCGCAAGACTTCGCCGTGATGTCGTTCTCGGCGCCGCAGCTGTGGCAGAGCTTCAAACGAAACCGGTAACCGCAGGGCGTGAGCAGGAAAGTCGATGCGTCCTGGGTAGCGCCTTGGCACTTGCGTCCATAGTGCTCGAGCACCTCGCCTTCGTCATTCGCATAGCCCCAAAATACATTCTCAAATCCACAGTCCGGGCAAGACACATGCACCGACACAGTATCTTTGGCCGGTCGCTTATCGCTGATCTCTGGCTGATAAATGTCGTGCCCCATTCCAGTATAGTCCAGGATGAAACAATCCTTTTTATCCGCCGAAAGACGCAGCCCGCGTCCCACGATCTGCTGGTAAAGGCTGTTGGATTCCGTCGGACGCAGGATCGCAATCACGTCGACATGGGGCGCATCGAAACCCGTAGTAAGCACCGACACGTTGACCAGGTACTTGAACTTCCTCGCCTTGAAATCCGCGACCGTTTGGTTGCGGTCGGACATTTCGGTGTCGCCGACGATCAGCCGCGCCTGACCTTCGGGCAGATAAGACAGGATCTCTTCCGCATGCCGGACTGAGGCGCTGAAAATCATCACGCCTTGCCGATGGTAGCGGTCCGTGATGTCGACGATGTTGTTGATGATCAGCGGGGTCAGGCGCTTCTGACTTTTCAGGATCTCTTCGACCTCGGCTACAGTGTACATGCGGTCGCTCTCGGAAAGCTCCGAGAAGTCATAGCTCGTGACCGGGATATCCACTTTGATAGGCACCGTCAAATATCGGTTCTTGATCATATAAGTGAGAGGAAGCTCAAACACGCATTGTTTGAAAGCGCGAGGCTGCTCGGTCCTCCGCTCGCCCGTTTGGGCATATTCGTAAATCCATCCCAGGCCCAGGCGGTAGGGCGTTGCGGTCAGTCCGAGGATGCAGAGCCCGGGATTCCGGGCCGCAAGCTTCGCGATGACTTCTTGATACTGAGTGGCGCCGTCATCGGCTACGCGGTGGCATTCGTCGATCACTAGCAGTGAGAAGTCGTGGAAGAATTCATCAGGCGCGCGAGCGATCGACTGCACGCTCCCGAAGATCGCTTTCTGCTGCGAGTCTTTCTTTCCTAAACTTGCTGAAAAGATACCTGCCGAAAGCCCGTAGCTGACGTACTTCTCATAATTTTGCTCGACCAGTTCTTTGACGTGGGCCAGGACCAACACTCGCCCCTTGGCAATTCGAGCGAGCTCCGCGATGACCAGACTCTTGCCGGCGCCGGTCGGCAGAACAATGACCGCCGGGGAACGGTTCTTCTTGAAATACTTGACGACATGATCAACCGCCGTCTGCTGATAATCCCGAAGCTTGTACAAATTATTTTCCGAAATATTCCGCGAACTGCTTGGCGAGCTTTCGGTTCGTCCGGATCGCGTAAAGCTGGCGGCGCGGGGCTTTAGCCGGCGGGGAGATCCTAAAGCTTTGGAATTTCATGATGAGGAATATAACCCATCTTTGCACCTGAATGCTAGCTTGCCCCTGATACCGCATACAGCTCGGGACGTTCAGTGAAAAACTTACGCGCAGGCGCAGTGAGTAAGATCAAATCAAGCTAGACTGACCGCCTTTCAGCGTGGCTACTCAGGTAATCAATGCGCTAGTCCGCTCCTAACCAGGGTGCCGCCCCACCCTGGGTGGCCACGCTTGACATGCCCCCCCTAACTCCTCTAAACCTTGAAGTGGAGTTCCTATGAAAGAGCGCATCCGCCACCTGTTTCCCCATAATGCCGGTATCCCAAACGATGATCACATCCCACGTGGATGGATCACCCCTCAAGGGCACTTTCATAAGACGAAGGAACACTGGGCTAGCATCAATTCCCATTTCCGCAGGCTCGAGACCCGGGCGGCTAACAAGGATGAAGTGCCAGAAGACGCGGAGCTTGCCGAGCGGAACGCGCACTTGGCCTATAGTCTGGGCTGGATCAGCGTCGGTCACGCCGGCAAATTGAATGCGATCGCTCACCAGAAGACTTTCGAGGTGCGGCTCCATCCGGCTGTCGTGACCCTGCGGGAAATCCTAAGCGAAGCGCCGGACCGGACGATTCAGATTGAGCTTCAGCTTGGCGAATATCTTCCAGCAAAAGGAGTGCACAAGGACTTCGAACTCCTGCACTACGACCTTGATATCCTGCTCAAGCGCGGGAGGCTTCGGCTGGCCTTGAAGCTCTAGGGCTCAGGTTTTGAGAATATTATGACGAGCAATACGAACCTTCCCTCTCCACTCAAAGCCGACGTCCTGATCGTGGGTGGCGGCGTGATCGGACTGGCCTGCGCCTATGAGCTGAGCCGCGCCGGCGCAAGCGTCATCCTGATCGATAAATCCGACCCGGGTTACGGCTGCTCGTATGGCAACGCCGGATGGATCACGCCGTGCTTCTCGATGCCGCTGCCGATGCCGGGGATGCTCTTGAAATCCATCGGTTGGCTAACCGATCCCGAAAGTCCGCTCTACATCAAGCCTGAGCTCAGCATGACGCTCTTTCGCTGGCTGCTGAGATTCCTTCTCTCGATGAATAAAAAGCAGATGCTGCGTTCGGTGGACGCGCTGACCGGGATCTCGAAGCAGAGTCTGGAGATCTATAAACAGCTTGCCCTGACCACCGACAAGCCCTTCTCGTTTGAGCAAAAAGGGCTATTCATGGTGGCCCAGTCGGAGGACGGCTTCAAGTACGCGCGCTCGGAGATGGAGCTCGTCGCCCGAAGCGGGATCCCCGGCCGGATCATGGGCGAGGAGGAAGCGCGCGCGTTCGAGCCTTCCCTCACCCAGCGAATCAAAGGCGGCGTGTTCTTCGACGAGGAAGCGCACGCCGAGCCCTTACAAGTCACGCAGACTCTCGCCCATGAAGCGCAGAAACTCGGGGCCCGGATCATTTCCAAAGCCGAGGTCATCGACTTTCAGCTCGGGCCAAAAGGCATCGCCGCGGCCCGCACGACACGCGGGATCTTCGTTGCCGACCAGTTCGTGCTCGCCACCGGATCTTGGTCACCCGGCATCGCGCAGACCTTGGGGCTTCGCGTGCCCGTGCTTGGCGGCAAAGGCTACGCGATCATCACGGATCCCCTCACGCCGAATCCGCTTCGCCCCATGATGTTGGTGGAAAAGAAAGTCGCCGTCACGCCCCGGAACGGCACGCTCAGGCTTGCGGGTACATTGGAGCTTGTTAATCAAGACGAGACTTTCACTACGCGCAGGGTGGAAGCGATCGTGCGCGGAGCGCGCGAGTTCATGAACGTGCCCGAGAATATCCGCTACCACGAGATCTGGCGCGGCTTGCGCCCCTGCACGCCCGACGGCGTGCCGATCATCGGCCGAACCGCGCGCTACCCTAATCTCATTCTCGCAACCGGCCATCAGATGCTGGGCCTGCAATCGGCGCCGGGAACCGGCAAACTCGTCGCGGATCTCGCGCTCGGTCGGCCGACAGATATCGATCCGCAGCCTTTTCGCGCGACGCGCTTCTAAATTTGATTCAATCCAAAGCGACCACATTGCTTCATCGCGCCAGCAACCGGTTGGTTAGAGAAATCTGGCCGAATTCGGCTCCGACCGTGCTATAGACGCGCCATGAATGATGCCGACGAAAAAGGCTTGGATCCGCTGGTTGCCCAAGCCTATACCGAGTTGAGGAAGCTTGCGCGCCACTACCTTTCGATGGAACGGCCCGGCCACACCCTTCAGCCGACTGCACTTGTCCATGAGGCGTACTCCAAGCTATTGGAGCAGCGCCTGCCCGAGTGGAAGAACAAATCCCACTTCCTGGGAATCGCGGCCCAAATGATGCGCAGAATCCTGGTTGATCACGCGCGCGCCAAGCACGCGGAAAAGCGCGGAGGCGATGACGAGAGAGTGTCACTTGAGGATCTGGGCGCCGAAGAGCCTATCCAGGACGAAGGCCAGATTTCCATGGGCGACGTACTTGCGATCCACGAAGTGCTCGAGGAGCTTGCCTTGAAGCATCCAGCGGAAGCTCAGGTCGTCGAGCTCCGCTATTTCGGAGGACTTTCGATCGAGGAAGCTTCGGAAGTCACCGGGCGCTCGCCCGCCAGCGTCAAGCGGGACTGGGCATTCGCCAGAGCGTGGATGTTCAAGAAACTCAAAGCAGGCTCAGACTCAGACGCGCGGAAGTCATGACCCTGTCCGGAGAGCCAAAGTCTCTATCCGAATGGTTCGCCCTGGCACTTGAGCTGGATCCGCCGGATCGCGCGCCGCTCTTCTTGCGCGTGGATGCGGTCTCAGTTCAGCTTGGGGCGGAACTTCGTGAACTTCTCGGTTCTCATGAAGAGGCAGGAGACTTTCTTGAGGCGCCGGCCAAAAATCCCTGGGCTCTGGAAACGCTTTCTACGATCGAGCGCGAAGCGGCCGAAAGACCTCTCGGATTTTCCGAGGGCGAGCA
>JAYVOO010000264.1:0-1809 GCA_043757905.1 Oligoflexia bacterium | reverse complement strand
CCAAAGCCTGGCCCTTTCGGATCAAGCGCGTGGCCTCGTAGCCGTCAAGCTCCGGCATCTGGCAGTCCATGAGAATCAGGTCATAAGGGATCTGATGAAGGGCGAGGATCGCTTCGCGGCCGTTCACGACCGCATCCACTCGGTGGCCGTACTTCTCGAGCATACGCACGGTGATGAGCTGATTGACCGCATTGTCCTCGGCCAGAAGCACGTTCAGCCGGCGTTGCCCAGCTAGGGTTGGCGTTTGCCGCTCCCCGACCACGAGACCGGTCGAAACTTCGAGCGGCAGCGCGAACCAGAAGACCGAGCCGCTGCCCTCGATGCTCGTCATGCCGAGCTGCCCACCCATCATCGCAACGAGTTGCTTGCAGATCGATAGCCCGAGCCCGCTTCCACCGTAACGGCGGTTCATCGAACTGTCGGCCTGGCTGAAGGGTTGAAACAGCTTTTTCCCGGTTTCCTCGGAGATTCCGATGCCCGTGTCGCGCACCTCGAAGCGGACCAGCTTCCGGCCGCCCTCCTCGTGCTCGCGCACGGAGACTACCACTTCGCCCCGATGGGTGAACTTGATCGCATTGCCGACCAAATTAATGAGAACCTGCCGGAGTCTTCCGCTGTCGCCTCGCACCCGCAAGGGAAGGAGCGTCGAGACCGCGCAGCCGTATTTCAGGCCCTTGAGCTTGGCCGAGCTTCCCATCAGCTGCTCCACTTCAGTCGTCAGCGCACCCAGCTCGAAGTCGGAATTCTCGAGCTCGAGCTTGCCGGCTTCGATCTTGGCAAAGTCGAGGATGTCGTTCACGAGCGAGAGCAAATGAGTGCCCGCACTCTGGATCACGTCCACGTAGCTCTTCTGCTCGGGCGTGAGGCGCGTGCCAGAGACCAGCTCTGCCATACCCATGATGCCGTTGATCGGGGTGCGGATCTCATGGCTCATGCTTGCCATGAAATCCGACTTGAGCTTGGAGGCTTCAAGCGCGCTCTGTGCGACGCTGGCGGCTTCGAGCGCGCTCTTCTGATCGTGGATGTCCGTGCAGGTACCGACCCATTTGATGATCCGGCCGGAGTCGTCGCGGATTGCGAGCGCGCGGGCCAAATGCCATCGGTACTGGGAAGTGGAAGCCTGCTTGAATCGGTACTCGATCTCATAAGCCTCGCCCGTTGAGATCGAACGCGTCCAACGCTCCACGCAGAGCGCCAAGTCCTCGGGATGCAGCACGGGCTTCCATCCCCAGCCCTGCGTCTCGGCGAGAGTGAGTCCAGTGTAATCGAACCAACGCTGGTTGTAATAATCGAGCAGGCCGTCGGGCTCAGCTGTCCACACAATGCTCGGGATCGACTCGAACGCGCTCTCCATCGTTTGCCGGAGTTTTCCTTCGGCGGCGCGAAATTCGCTGAGTTGCTGAAGCTCCATACGCTTCCAGCGGTGAAACCAACGCCCTTGCGCGCCGGCCTGCGCCCATAGGAAAGCCGCATAAAACACGAACGTGAATCCCAGAGCGACGCTCTCCGGGCCGGAGCCGAGAAGAACGCCACAGGGGGCGGCGAAGAGCAGAACGAGAAAGCCCCGGCTCAGGCGCGCGTCCGGACTCAGGGAGCTCGTGCCTCCGGCTGCGATTCCGGCCGTCACAAGGAGCACCAACGTGCATGTGAAAGTCTCGAGCGAATAGAGCGCGATCGTCGCGGTTGAGATCAAGGACCAAGCGGCGGTGCTGAGCAGAAGAAGGGCAAGGAAGTAGCGCCGCCAGGTTCGGGACCGCTCGGCAGCGAACTTCGCTTGAACGCCAGCAAGCTGGAATCGAAGCACGCTGA
>JAYVOO010000263.1:0-1817 GCA_043757905.1 Oligoflexia bacterium | reverse complement strand
TCAGGTACCAGCCGATGCGGTCCTTGATGGAACCACCCGGATTCATGAACTCGAGTTTGACGAAGAGATTGGCTTCACACCCTTGAGTCACGCGGTTGAGGCGGACGATGGGTGTGTTGCCGATGGCCTGCAGTACGTTTTCGTGGATCAATTGCGGTTCCCCCACCCTAGTTAATACCTAGAATGAATGCCGTGCGCAAGCGCTCGACTTGCGCCAGCTTCTCGGGCAAATGGTAGGCGATTTTAGCTTTGCCGTCGGCCGAAACCGTCCAGCAGACGCTTCCGAGCTCGAAAACTCAGGGCTTTTGAGCCCATTTTCCTTCGGAATCCTGGAGCCAGGTCCCGGAGGGCGATTCCGCCTGGAACGAGCGCGCGAAGCTTTTCTGGATGTCCTTGATTCGGCCCTTCGGGATCGCGTTGGCCGTGGCCACCTCGTCGTAAAGCTCGATGCGGTCGGAATTCTCGGCGGCGACCATGCCTTCGATCTTTCTCTTGAGCAGGGGCTTCACTTGATCGCTTCCTTTGTATTCAAGCAGGCCGTCGTTCGTCTCGCCGAGCGCGCCCGCGCGCTTCTGTAGAATCACTTCGGCTACGCGGGAGGCGAGCTTGCCCTTGAGCGCGAGGGCCTTGTTGGAGTCAACCTTGATGTTCACTTCGGCGGCTTCGGCGGAAGGGATCAGCTGGAAGCCGTTTCCGAGGGAGCTCGTTGTTTTCGCGCTTGCTTCCGGAGTCGGCGACTTGCCCTTCTCCTTGGCGCGGTAGAGGTCGCGCACGTAATCGTCGGTGGCTTTCTGGACGGCACTCTCGGGAAAGTTCACGTTGACCGTGACGCAGCCGACGGCCAGCCCGAGGGTTGCCAGGATCAGGGCGATCCCCACGGCTTTCTTAAAGGGCGCCGGGCGTACATTCTTCGTCGTGGTCTGGATCATCGGTCTTTTCTCCTGGTTTGCCGTTGGATTGGCTCTCGGCTTTCTTGGCTTCCGCCATCTTGCCGAGCTGAATGGACAGCTGATGGACGAAATTTCCCATGGATTGTGCATCCATGACAAGGGGGTAATGCGAGCTTTCGAGCGGCATCTTGAAGCGAGGGCCGTAAAGGATGTAGTGCTTGCGGCCTTGCGAGCTGCTGCCGACCACCGAGAGCGGATCAAGCGTCTCGACCAGGATCATTCCGTCGCTCGAGAAAAGCGAGATGCCGGCGTACTGGACGTCGTAGCCGCCGAAGACCCGGCTCGGCCAACCGAACGCGAGCCAGTTGGCGATGCCGGGAATCTGGTCGATGCCGTCAGCGGCGAAGAGCCGAACCACGTTTTTCATCGCGTCGGGTGAGAAGACGACTTTCGAGTGGTGGAATGGCTTCACCTCGAGCTTGAAGTCGAACTGGGTTGGGAGCCAGGCCTGGAAGACGACATCCCTCGCATAACCTTGCAGGAGCCCGTCCATCTCGCCGAAGTTGAGGAAACTACCGAGCTGGTCAAGCTGGATTCCGCTCCAGTTCACTGAAAAATCGAACTCAGGCACTGGGCTGAAGACGTTGTACGCTCCGACCTCCGAGATCTCAATGACGCCGTTGAAGAAGTCGACTCGGAATTTCCCGGTTGGATCCACGTCGCCGGGCGTGAGCTTGATCGAGGGGAACTCGCCGCTGAGCAGGGCAGGCGGCGCGTGATCATGTTTGATGCAGGCGGCGTGCAGGACCTCGATGAGGGGGATCGGCTTCAGGCTGAGCTTCGTGCCGAGCTCATAGAAGTCGTCCTCGTTCGTGCCGCCGCCGACGCGTCCCGAGATCGCGCCGAGCGAGACTGGAATCTTCTCAA
>JAYVOO010000262.1:0-6635 GCA_043757905.1 Oligoflexia bacterium | reverse complement strand
CGACCACGGCCACGGCACCCACGTCGCCGGTATCATCGGCGCGATGGCGGATCCAAAAACCGGCGTCTCGGGCGTCACGCACAAGGTCTCCATCATGGCGATCAAGTATTACTCCGATTCGAACCCCGGATCAGTAAACCTCTCCAACACGATCCGCGCGATCGAGTACGCGGTCGACCACGGCGCGCGCATCATCAATTACTCGGGCGGCGGGCCTGAGTTCTCCGAAGAAGAGTACATGGCCATCAAGAAGGCCGAAGCCAAGGGCATCCTCTTCGTGGCGGCGGCGGGCAACGAGCACCAGAACACCGACCTGACCGAGAACTACTACTTCCCTTCCGCTTATCGCCTCTCGAACATCATCTCGGTCGCCGCGACCGACATCCACAACAACCTGCTGCCTTCCTCCAACTGGGGAAAGACCCGGGTCGATGTCGCAGCTCCCGGCGAGAACATCTTCAGCACGTTGCCCGGCAACCGCTACGGCTACATGTCCGGCACCTCGCAGGCGACCGCCTTTGTCACCGGCATGGCCGCGCTCCTGCTCTCTAAGAACCCCAAGTTAAAGCCCACCGAGCTGAAAGGCCTGATCATGGCCAGCGTCGACAAGATCACGGGCCTCCAAGGCAAGATCGCGACCGGCGGCCGAGTCAACGCTTACCGCGCGCTGCTCGCTCTCCAAGGCAAACTTCCCGGCGACAACGGCTCCTCACCCCTGGTGGCACTTAAGCCCATTTCCTTCCTCGAGCTCATGACCGAATGGCCCGCGCCCCTCACCGAGTAAGATGACGGAGTAAGCGCTTGCCCAGGCGTCCAAGCTCCCCTTAGAATGGCCGGAGATGCTGAAACCGCCGCTTCGCCGGATCTTACCCGCGCCCCTTACGCTCCTCTCGGCCGCGCTCATCGTCTTTTCTTTCCCGCCCTGGAACCACGCCTCTCTCGTTTGGTTCGCGCTCGTCCCCTGGCTCCTTGCGCTCGAAGCGGCGGAAGGCCGCAGAGAAGCAATCGTGCAGGGGATCTGGCTCAGCTTCTTCATGAGCGTGGGGGGCTTCTACTGGGTCGCCACCGTCCTACATGAGTTCGGCGAGCTTCCCTGGCCGATCGCGGCTCTCGGGCTCATGCTCTATGCGCTGGGCGGGCAACCGCAATTTCCGCTCTTCGCCTGGGCGTTCAAGTCTGCGCCATTCGGCAAAAAAAGTCGCCGCTTCCTTGCACCTCTCTTCGGCGCCCTATGGGTGACGCTCGCCTACACGGCGATCGACTGGGCCTGCCCGAAACTCTTCGTCGATACGCTCGGTCACTGCTTTTACCAGTCGGAGCGCCTCCGGCAGCTCGCGGACGTGGGCGGGGCGCAGCTGCTGACATTTCTCGTATTTCTCGTCAATCACTCGCTCTACGGATTAGTCCGCTACTTCCGAGGAAAGATCCCGCGGCCCGCAGCGCTCCAGCCGCTCGCAATCTCGGCGCTCGCCCTCGTCGCGGCGCTAGTGTACGGCGACTTCCGCCACAAAGAGATCACAGCGCTCATCGCCCGGCCCAAGTCGCGTGTCCAGTTCGCCGTGATCCAGCCCAATATCGGAGACATCGAGAAGATCGCCTCCGAGCGGGGCCTGCGCGCGGCTTCCGAAAAAGTGCTGACCACTCTTTTCGAAATGTCTGACCGGGCGCTTGCGCTGACTCCCAAGCCCGAAGTGCTCGTCTGGCCCGAGACGTCCTATCCTTCCACCTTCCGCACTCCGCAGTCAGCGCTCGAGCTTTCACATGACCAGATGATCGAGGGCTACGTGAAAGAACGCAAATCGCCGCTACTCTTCGGAGGCTACGACCGCGTGGGCCGGCTGGACTTCAACGCGTTCTTCTTTCTCACGCCTTACTCGGATCCTGGGCTCACCGGTACGGGCGACATGCAGGTCTACCGGAAGAACATCCTGCTTCTTTTCGGCGAGTACATCCCAGGGGCCGAGCAATTCCAGTTCCTGAAGGACGCCTTCCCGAAAGTCGGGAACTTCGGTCGCGGGGCAGGCCCTTCCGTCGTCACCCTGCAGCTGACTCCCCCCGGTTCAGGCAAGCCTTCCAAGACCGTCGGGATCTCGCCCATCATCTGTTACGAGGCGCTCTTCCCGAACTACGTGATCGGCGCCGCGCGCAAGGGCGCGCAAATGATCCTTAACATCACAAACGACTCTTGGTTCGGCCCACATGGGGAACCTGAGCTGCATATCTCGCTTGCCGCCTTCCGAAGCATCGAGACGCGCCTGCCACAACTCCGAGGCACAAACACCGGGATCTCGGCCCTGATCGACGCGGACGGCGAGATCATCCAGCCCACCGCGGTGGACGATGCCGTTATACTTAATACCAGCGTACCGATCCTCGACCCAGTGCCCACGCTCATGGTGAAGCTTGGCGACTGGTTCGGGCCGACTTCGGCTAGCCTACTCGCGCTGCTTTGGCTCTGTCCGTGGGCGGTCGCCCGCCTGCGAAAATCCCGCCCAACTTAGCGGAATTTTCCGCCGCCGCGTTAGCGGAATTTTCCGTAAGTATAGTGCGGACAGAGGAAGAAATTCATCTGCTTCAGGCAGCTCTGCATCTGAAGCTTGTCCGAGCCTTCGACAACGAAGAGCGCGTTGTACGTGATGGAAGGGAAGCGCAGCACTTGGCCCGCCGCCTCGTTATTGTCCACACAGCTCACCAGCGGCTGCCCCGTGGAGGTGTCGGGCTTGGCATACATATGGTCACGGTCGACGTACTCGACCGGGAAAATGCAGATCTGCTTCTCGGCACCCGACTTGCCCCAAAGCAGGATGTCGGAGACCAGTGTCTTATGCTTACAGATGCGATAGAATTTCGAGCCATCTAGATCGTAATCGTAATCGGGCGCCGTATTCGGAGTTTTTGGGCAGGTGAATTCGCCCACCGTTTCGGTGGTTGATAGAATGGCCTGCGTGTCCACACTGACCGTGCTCTTTTTGGAACTGGAGGAAGCGAAGCGGCTAGAGTGGTCGCTCCCAATGTTCCCGCAGGCCGAAAGCGCCGCGACGAAAAAAATCAAAGGCAGGATCTGATAGGAAAGTTTCAACATAGGGTATACCCCGAATGGAGCAAGCCATGTGCCGGTAGTCGGCCGCGAAAACTAAGCGAATTTACGCTACCCGCCTGGCCAACTATTGGTCAGCTGTAAGGCTGCGGTGAGAGCTCCTAGTGAACGATCTTCTGGCTCGCGCGGGGCTCGCCGTGTTTTCCGATTTCCTGCGAGCCGCGGCGGTAGCGGTCGACGAGCTCGGGATCGCGAGTTGGAAATGCGTCGAGGATCTCGATTTCTTCCTCGTCTTCGGTTTCCCGCGCGATGATCACATACCAGTAGGAAGGGCCGTCCTCGGTATATTGGCGGATGAAATGGTAGATCCGCATGGGCTCACTCGCGCTCGCCTCAAGCTTCTGTTCGGCCGTTTCAGCTGCGTCCGACGAGGATTCTACCTGGTCTACAGCCTCGTCTTCATCTGGCGCAGTGTTCTCGAGCGTCCAGACCTCCTGGGGATTCTCCAACGTCTCCTCCAGGCAGCTCTGGTAAAGCGGATAATCCTCGGTTGGGATGTCCGGGCTGCTCCGCATCTGGTTCACCGCGCGAAAAGTCTCGTCTTCTGTCCAGGAGTCGGCCAAACGGTCGATATGCGCCGGCGCCGCTTCGCCGTCCGCGTCCACTACTGCAGGACCGGCGACCTCCCGTGAGCTTTCGGGCGTGGACTTCTCGGGCAGCTCCACACGCTCGCCCTTGCGGTAATGATTCACCATCGCCAGGTTCTTCGTCGGGAATGCAAGATAGAGGAAGCTCGGCTCCCCGCGGAGAAACAGGCAGATGCAGATGGACCAGACTTTCTTGGAGTTCGGCTGGAACTCGGAGATCAGCGTGTAGCGGTAGTCGCCTTGCAGCGTCTTCTCGCGCCAGACCTCATCCGGCTCCTGCAGCGTGATCCATCGAAGATGCGCCAGGCTCTCCCGCTCGTCCCCGCTCAGGTCGCTGGAAGCGAGGCGCTTGAAGAATTCTTTCTCGAGCTTCTCGATGTCCGGCGAAAAGTGGCCCGCGATGCATGCTTCCGAGCAGAAAATTCTTCCGATCTCCTCTTCGACGAAAAGCGCTCGTTCGCCGCCGCTCAAATCGGTAGCGCAATTGTGGCAAGCTTCGGGATCCACTTTCAGCGCGAGCTTGCGGTCGGCTTTGCGCTCGGCTGGAGCGCGCGCCGCTTTCTTCTGAGGCTGTGACTGGGACGGCCGGGTCCTCTTGCGTCTCTCTGCGGGCTTCTTGGAGGTTCCACGCTTCATACTCTGATTGTAGCGGGCGCTTCCGCGCAGAGTCAAACTCGCTCCGTGTCAGAGCCCACTTCGGCCTGCGATGTCAAAGCATTGTCGGTCCGTCCCCTTGCCTGCCACGCATGAAGACGCTACCCTGGATGTGAGGCCGAGTTTTAAGCCGGGCGCCTCCCGCTCATGGATGAGTGAGGAGAGCCCGGTGAATCAATCATGATCCTCATTTCCCAAGGAAGGGAGAATCCTCCGTGATTCATGTCTCCAAGAACCAGCTCACCCAAGTCGAATATCTGATCGAGCAATCGATCCGCGGCAATCATGTTCTGTTCGGGACGGAGAAAGTGCGCGAGATCTTCGCGCGTGAGGCCTCCCTCTCCTTCCAGCCCCTACTCACCGACGAGCAGGCCTACAGCGTCGAGCACCATATCGAGAAGCTAATCCAACTGCCTTCGCTATACGACAAGCGCGACTATCTGCATTCACTCGAGAGCCAGACGCTTGATCACGTGATCCGCACCTACTTGAACATCGTTGAGAACAAAATCTATGAAGAGCAGGAAGTGAGGCACTGATTGGCAACTTCCGGGATTCCACCCACAGGCCCCAGCCGCGGAGGGGCAAACTCAGTCTCATACGGGCTCTCCGACCGGGACGCGAGCACGAAGGATAATCAGGCCGCCAAGCGAATCGAAGCCGCTAACCGGGCTGCCCGCGAGGCGGAGCACGAGAGCGACGCGCAGGTCGAGCACGCGCACCAGCAAGGACAGGCCGCGCTCGAGCATGAACTGGCGAGCGACCAGAGCGCGATTGAAAACGAGCGCTCGAAGTCAGCAGGAGAGCTGCGCGAGCTCCAGCGCGCGCAGACCAGCGAGCTTGCGCGAGTCCGTCGCGAAGGCGAGCGGGAACTGACCCAGCTCAAGTCTTACTATCAGGATGCGACCTACACCGCTCAAAAGACGGGGAAAAGCGACCTCGACGCGCTGGCGCGCAATCAGGCGATTGCCCAGGCCCACGAGCAGTCGGCCGCGCAAGCGGGCCAAGGAGACCTTAAGCAATCGCAGCGCATGCGCTACGAAGCCCAGAAGGCGAGCGACGACCGGAAATTCTCCGAGCTGAACCAGGGCGCCGCCAAGCGCTACGAGCAGGCCCAGGCGAACGATGCCGCCTCAGCTCTCAAGCTCGAAACCGATTTCAAGAGCCGACACCAGGGTATAAGCGACGCGCAGAATGAGACGATCAACCGTTTAAACACGCGCGCGAACGAGGAGATCCGCTCGATTCGTGAAGGCACATCGCAGAAGCTCGCGGCCTATCAGTCCCGCCAGACCGACCCGTTCTATAAGCTCCACGACTTGGGGGCGGAGCTCTCGGAGAAGGACGACGCGTTCATCCTGACCGCCAAGATCCCTGAGCACGAACGCGAGCGTTTGAGCGTCAGTGTCCAGGGCGACCGGCTCATGCTCTCAGGCTTCCGGCGCAACGAGGAGAAGCTCGATCTCTCCGAGGGCCGTTCCCGTGGTACTGCGAGCTTCCAGTCCTTTACCGAGACATTCCCGCTTCGCGTACCGGTTGACGCCAAACTTCTCACGCGCGCCTTCGAGGGCGACCAGCTGGTCGTCACCATCCCCAAGCACGCGCTCGATTCAAATTACAAGTCGGCGAAATCCACGCGACCGGCCCCTCCCGAGCGGGATCGGGTTGAGGGTCCGCACTTTCCGACCAATCTGCCGGAGGCGCGCATCGGCTCAGACTTGGGCAGCAAGCCTGGAAAAGGCGGAGAGACGCTCAGCTGAGGCGCTCTCAGCTTTCTTCGACGAGATCCTCAAGCTCCTTCAGCAGGAAGCGGAGGCGCGAGTGCAGGTCGTTCAGAGTCTTGAGATTTGTCTTCAGGCTGTCGAGCGCGGGATTCGTGCCGACACTGAGAAGCGCATCCGGGGTCTTCACGCGCTTGCCGATCAGATCAATCGGCGTGAAGGCATGGATCTGGGGCTCAGGTGCGCTCGGGCGGTCGCCCTTGGCGAGATCGCCGTGCTTGAGCACGCGGGAGTTGGCGACGAACGGTGAGGCTGTGAGAATGGCGGAGGGGTCTGAGGCGATGGCGCTCGACTTGCCCTTTCGGTAAATTTCGTAGAGGTTCGAGAAAACGAATGCGACCTTCTGGCTTTTATCTTGGCTGGCTGACATGACTTTGATCTCCCTGGTTTCTCTCTATGCTGCTTCCACTCGACTGGGGCGGTCTCGGCCGCCCGTTGCTGCTTCTGCTCTATGAGCGGGGCACTTCCAGTGCTTCCGGTTCACAGGAGTATCTAGAGCAACGTCAGTGCCACCCG
>JAYVOO010000261.1:0-1825 GCA_043757905.1 Oligoflexia bacterium | reverse complement strand
CGATGGGAAGTGGCTTCGATGCCTGGAGGCCGAGCTTCTCGCCGTCAAGGATCGAGCCCGGGCTACGGGAGCCACCCGAGGCCTGGGCGTTGTATATGAGGGTGGTCAGGAGCGAGGCGCTCTTGAGCTCAATGCTTCCCGTTCCGCTGTAAGCGCGGCTTCGGATCGTAATGACCGTGGCTTCGGAGGCACGCAGCCGGATCGGAATGCCGGAGTATAGCGCGGCGGCCGTTCCGGCGATCGCGATCGATGCGCGGCTCGCGTCGGTGACAGACTCGCCCTGGCGGGTTTCGGTGACTTGGCGCAGGCCGCGTTCGACATGGGTGGCTTGCAGTTCGTTAAAAGCACTCATCGCGAAGGAAGAATTCTGGCTCGATCGGACTTCCTCGTCGTGAAGGCTGGTCAGGCTGAAACGCTCGCGCCATTCGTAGGAGCGGTTCATGTCGTCAAACTTCTGGCGCAGCTCGCTCGATTGCTGATCGTTGATGAGCTGCGCGGTGAGGGACTCGGGTTGGAGTTTCCGCGAGTTCCGCCAGTCTCCGCTCGCCAACTCGGCTGCGCCGTCGGCACGGCCCTGGACCGAGGCGAGGAGCGCCGAGATCGCGAGGCAGGCAGTCGGAAAGCGGACAGTTCTCATACCAGGATATAGAGCAAACGCTGGACCACAAAAAAACAGCTAAAGTCCATAAATATCAGCTGTTTATTCTTTGTTTTGGCGATCAGGGCCGGCGCGCCTGTCTAAAAGTTCGACACTAAAAAGGTGGTGACCACCTTTTTAAATCCGGCTCGAGGGGTTCAAAGCCCGCATCCACCAGCAACGAGCGTCTGAAGCGCCGTCTTCGCGACGGCTTCCGTATCCTTGCCGTCATGATTATCGCTCAGGATCGTGAGATTAAGGCGTGAAGCGGGGACTTTTGCGATCACGTTGGCGACGCCGTTGAGGTGGCCGGTCTTGAGATACCAGTCGCGCCCGGCGATCTCCTTCCAGTGCAGCGTGAAGCCGAGCCCGTACTTGTCGCATTTGTCGCCGCCCTTGCATTCGGGATCGGGCGTCAGCATGCGGTTGATCATTGCAGGTGAAAGAAGCGTATCGTCATCGAGCGCGCGGAGCAGGCGCTGCTGATCAAGCGCGGAAGAATAGGCGTTACCTACTCCTTCCATGTTCGCGACATGAATTCCCGTATCGCCGTAAACTCCCGGAATCATCTGATTCAAGAGGCCAGTCGACTGCCAGCCGAGCTTCACGCCCAGCGACTTCACCCAGGCGGGATAGCTCTTGCCCGTGCGCGCTTCCAAGATTTTTGCCAGCATCAGGTAACCGGTATTGGAGTAGTCGAGCTTCGAGCCCGGGCTGAAGCCGAGCTTGACGGAGATCGTGCCCAGAATCTCCTCGTAGGTGTGCGGAGTATCGAGGAAGGATGAGCCGGGGTGGGCGTTAATGTAGTCTTGGATGCCGGAGCCATGCTCGAGCAAGTGCCGTATGCGGATCTTCTTCCAGTCGGGGCCCGCTTTCTTGATGAGTTCCTTGGGCAAGTCTTCCAAGACAAAGTCCTCGAGGCTCATCTTGCCTTGCTCGATCTCGCGCAGGATCAGCATCGCGGTGATGGGCTTCGAGACCGACGCGAGCAGAAAGCGGGAGGCCGAGGTCGCACCGCCGACGCCTTCGTCGACGAGCACCTCGTCGTCTTGCGTGACGAGGGCCGAGGCGTGATCGCCCTTGAACTCGCTCTGGATCTGCTTGCGGACTTTGGCAACGGCCTGCTCGCAGCTTGCGCGCGCGGAAAGCTCGAGTGGCGCGGATACCGCAAGGAGCGCGAGCAACCAC
>JAYVOO010000260.1:0-6673 GCA_043757905.1 Oligoflexia bacterium | reverse complement strand
CTTCTGGTACTTCTCGCGCACATCCGGATGGTCCTTGAGCACCTTATAAGCCATCGTGATGATCTCGCCGAAATCGAGCGCGCTGTTGGCGAAGAGCTCCTTCTGGTACTCCTCATAAACGCGCTTCAGATGCCGCTCGAAGATATTATGGGCTGCTGGCTCAAGCTCAGAGGGTTCAACGGCGTCGCATTTCAGGCGGTTGATCGAGCCTTGCACGGCCTTCGGGTTGACGACTTTCTCATCGAGATTCATCTTCGAGAGGATGCCCTTGATCAGCGAAAGCTGGTCTCCGTCGTCATAGATCACGAACTGCTTCTTGAAGGGCGTGCGGTCCATCTCGCGGCGAAGCAGCCGCATGCAGACCGAGTGAAAGGTGCCGATCTCGGGCGTGCCAAGCTGGGGGCCTCTCGTCTGCCAGATGGGTTGGGCTTTATATTGTCCGTGAGCAAGGTTCAACGTGCGCTCGACTCGCTCGCGCATCTCGCCCGCGGCCTTGTTGGTGAAGGTCATGGCCAAGATCTGGTGCGGAGGCACGTGCTTGTTTTCGATCAGATAGGCAATGCGCGACGTAAGCATTTTGGTTTTGCCCGAGCCCGCACCCGCCAGGACAATCAGCGGCCCTTCCGTGGTGAGCACGGCCTCGCGCTGCTTGTCGTTCAAGGCATCTAGATAAGCGGACGAGCCGGGACCTGCCGTCGAAGCCTTAGGCGGCCGAGCGGGCGGGCTGAAATCAAAGCCGTCAGGGGCGGATTCAAAATCGATCATGAGATTCAGGGTATGGCATAGGGCGGTCGGAAAAGTCCATCTCGACACATTGCGAGAATCAATCCGTCCGCTAAAATTGACCTGAGACCTCCCGACGGAGATCAGACCGGACAGATCCGGGCCTTTCCGTCAGCCAATATTTCCCTGAAGCCTCGCGGAGTGTCGCTGCGGACTCATTCCCGCGCCTGAAATGCGGGCGCATGCTGGGACTATGAGAAACCATCGGATGGCTTCCTTCGTGTCCTTCGTGATTTTCACTCTGCTTACGCCCGCCACCGCAAGCGCCCTGAGCTGCGCGGCCGCGCGGACCGCGCTCTCTCAGGCAAAGTCGTCGATTCGTCAATGCCTGACGGTTCGCGCGATGGAGAAGTCCCGCTGCCAATCTAAACAAAAGGAGCCCTGCCTCGTCCGGCAGTGCCCCAAGGCGGACCTCTCTCACGCGAAATCAGATGAAAAGTGGTTCTGCCTGAAGACCTCGGAAGCGGGCGCGCTCCAGAGCGTGATCTCAGAGACCACGGAAGCGGAAGACCTGGAGCGCCTGGCCGACACGCTTTGAGTGAGGCCCAGTGAACGTACCGTCATTCGACGGTGACGCTCTTCGCGAGATTTCTCGGCTGATCCACGTCCGTGCCCTTCAGGAGTGCGAACTCGTAGCTGAAGAGATGCAGGATCGGCGCGAGAAGGAGCGGCATCAGCGACTCGTCGAGCTCGCTTGCGCCCTCGGGAAGCGGGATCCAGTGGTCGCAGAGATCGCGCAGTTGCCTGTCGGCTGAATCTCCGATTGCGATCACGCGCGCACCGCGCGCCTTGACCTCCTCGAGATTCGAGACCGTCTTGTCGCGCCACGAGTCTTTCGGCGCAAGCACGATTACGGCCATGCCCTTGTCGATCATCGCGATCGGACCGTGCTTAAGCTCTCCGCTCGCGTAGCCTTCTGCATGCACGTAGGCGATTTCCTTGAGCTTGAGCGCTCCCTCGAGCGCGATGGGGAACGAATAGCCGCGGCCGATGAAGAAGAAGCCCTTGATGCTTATCAGCGACCTCGCGCACTCACGCACGCTCTTCAAAAGCGCGTTGCCGCCAGCCTGGTCGTTCGCAAGCTCCGCGTTCAGGAGGTGCGGGAGCCGGAGCAAATCGTCGAAGAGCCGCTGGATGTCGGCCTGGGCTTTCGCTTTCTTCGAGCTCTTGAGCTGTTTGTCCGCCTTCAAGCGCCGCTGGCCGAGGAACCCCGCGAAAACGAGATTGATCGCAAGCTGCGCGGAGAATGATTTGGTCGCGGCGACTCCAATCTCAGGCCCGGCGGCCATGAAAAAGACGGCGTCGGCTTCCCGCGAGAGCGTGCAGCCGCGCACGTTGGTGACGCCGAGGATGGGGATCTTGGATGCCTTCATGAGGCGCACGACCGCCAGGATGTCCGCCGTCTCACCCGACTGCGAGACTGTAATGACCAGCGCTCCTTTGCCTAGAACTGGATTCCGGTAGCGAAACTCGCTCGCCAACTCAACGGTCACCGGGATCCGAGCCCACTTTTCGAGCCAATACTTAGCGACAAGCGAAGCATGCCAGGAGCTGCCGCAGGCGACGAAAGTGATCTCGCGAGCGCGCTCGAGCAACTTCACGCCTGGATGTGCCGCCAATACAAAAGGCTCGCCTTTCGAACGGTCCAGCACGGCATTCAGTGTGTCCACCATCGAAATGGGCTGCTCATGAATCTCCTTAAGCATGAAATGCGCATAGCCCTGCTTATCCAGCTGATCAGCGGACCAGTCGAGGCGTGTTGGTTTGCGTTTAACCGTCTTGCCATCCGAGAGCCTGAAGAAGCGCAGGCCTTTCTTATCGCCGATGACCAGGTCGCCGTGCTCGAGGAAGATCACGTCTCTCGTCAGGCCCAGGAGCGGTTGCGCATCACTCGCGAGCAGCGCGCCCCCTTTTGGATTCTCCGCGACAACGAGAGGCGAACCGTTTCGGACGCCGACAATCACGCCCGGCTCGCGCTCCGACATGATGACCACACTGTTCTGGCCTTCCAGTTGCGTGAAGCTCTTTCGGACCGCTTCGACCAGGCCAAGGCCCTTGGCCATGAATTCAAGAATGAGGAACGCGAGAAGTTCGCTGTCGGTCTCGGACTTCGGAAGATGGCCGCGGGCAAGCAGGCCTTTCCGGATCTCCTGGTAATTCTCGATGATCCCGTTGTGCACGAGCACGACATGCCCGGTGCGGTGGGGGTGCGCGTTCTGCGTCGTCGGCTTGCCGTGCGTCGCCCAACGCGTGTGGCCGATTCCGCATGTGGCGTTGCCAAAATGCTTTGCTTGGCCGTCCAGGAGCTTCTCGACGCGTACGAGCTTGCCTTCGGATTTCTCGACGTAGATTTTTCCATCATGAAAAAGCGCGACGCCGGCGGAATCGTAGCCGCGGTACTCAAGGCGCTTGAGGCCTTGCAGCAGGAAAGGCACGGCCGGCTCATTGCCGACATATCCCACGATTCCGCACATGCTCCCTATCCCTTCAGTTTTCGGGCGTAACCCGGCTTATTTACCTGCCGTGAGCGCGCGATCGCGAGAGCCTCGGGCTCCACGTCCTGCGTAAGCGTCGAGCCCGACGCGATGAACGCGCCCCGCCCGATGCGGATCGGCGCGACCACCTGGCAGTCGCTGCCCATGAAGACATCGTCCTCGATGACAGTCCTGTGCTTGCGCGAGCCATCGATCACGCGCCCGTCGTAGTTGCAAGTGATGAAGCCGCAACCGAGGTTCACATTTCGCCCCACGTCGGCGTCGCCGACGTAGGAGAGATGCGCGACCGAAGTGTTCACGCCGATCTTTGCCTTCTTAAGCTCGACGAAATTCCCGATCTTGGCGAAAGACCCCACATGCGACTCGGGCCGAAGGTGCGCGTATGGCCCGACTTTGGCCCCATTCTCTACAACCGAGTCCTCGCCGACCGTGCCAGTCCTGATCTCCGCGCCGGCTCCGATCCTCATGTTTTTCAATACACAGTGCGGACCAATGATCGCACCTTCCTCAATCTTCGTTCTGCCCTGGATGTTTGCCCCGGGGTGCACGACCACGTCCTTCGCGAGCTCCACGCTGCAGTCGAGCCAGGTCGTCGACGGATCAATGAAGCGCGCGCCGCGCAGGGCCCAAGACCGCACGCACCGCTCATTGAGCATCCGGCGGACGACCGAGAGTTCCCAAGGATCGTTGACGCCGCGGCATTCGTCGTGCGCGCTCCAGCGCAGCACATCCAGCTTCTTCTTAGCCCGCGCCGCGAACTCCACCAGGTCCGTCAGATAGTACTCACCCTGGGCGTTCTTATTCGAGAGACGCTGCAGTCCGAATTGGAGGAACTGCGATTGAAAGGAATAGATGGAGACGGCCACCTCGTGGATCTGCTTCTCCCGGACGGTAGCGTCCTTCTCCTCGGTGATCCGAAGCACGGGCCCCACCTTGCCACGGCGGACAATGCGCCCATACCCTGTCGGATTGGGCAGCTCCGTAGTCAGAAGACGCATCGCCTCAGTGCGGCCGAGGGGCGCGAGCATCTGCTCGACCAGCTCACGCGTGAGCAGGGGTTGATCGCCAGGAAGGACCAGGATCGTGTCTTTCGACGCCAGTCGGCTCTTGCCCCATGCGGAATCCATTACGCATCGGACCGCGTGGCCCGTGCCTTTCTGCTCCGCCTGATGGACGAACGCGAGATCGAGGCTCGCGTAAGCGTGATTGGAGCGGACGGCTGCCTCCACTCTCTCGCGGTCGTGCCCAACGACGATCGCGACTCGCGCGGATGGCACGGCCTCGCGGACGCGATCCAGAATATGAAAGAGCATCGGCTGCCCACCGATCTCATGCAATACCTTCGGAAGCGCGGAATGCATGCGCTTGCCTAAGCCGGCCGCCATGACGATGACGCCTGTCGATGAACAGGCTTCCAATTTCTTAGACATATGCATCCGAGTTACAGGAATCAGATTATTGCCGCAAGGGCTCAAGTTTTCCGCATGCGCTGCCGATAAGAATCGACGTGCTACAACACGGGACCGGAAGTGCACAAAATTGCCTACCGTTCGTCAGAAAGTTAGCACCATGCGGTCGCACACGAGCGCGAATTTTCGGGAAGGCGATTCAAAATCAGCGAGAGAGAAATTTCTTTAGTTGATCTTCCTTAGAAAACCTTATAAAACTCGTTGCGAACGCTACGAATGGCGTTAGACTAATCAGAACACTTTCGGCCGATTGAGAGATCGGAAGGAACCCGGGGTAAAGCCCGAGAGAGGATAGACATGGACGCTAAAACTCTGACCAAGTACCGGAGGCTCCTTCTTGAAGAGAAGGAGCGCATCTTGAATAATTCGAAGAACGCTTTGAAGAATGAGCTGACGGTTTCTGTCGACGACATGCCCGATGAAACGGATCTCGCCGCAAGTGAAGTGAATCAAAATCTTATTTTCAAACTCCGCGACCGCGAGCGCCAGCTGCTCGGGAAGATCGATGAAGCCATGGCTCGCATGGACGCAGGACTTTTCGGAGTCTGCGAAGAATGCGAGGAGAACATCGAACCCCGTCGCCTCGAAGCGCGCCCGGTTTCCACGATGTGCATCGCCTGCAAGGAACGCCAGGAGCATCGCGAGAAGATTTACGCTTAACGCTTCGGCTTAAGCCAGGCAGGCCTGCAAGGCCTTCCGAGATTTTAAGGGCCGACTGGAGAGATCCAGCCGGCCCTTCGCTTTTCTACCCTTTAAAATACAGTTATTTCAAATACTTGAAGGCCATCGGAAGCTCTCGTCATTACTTGATTAAATTTGTCCGATAAGAGACAATCTAATCTCGCCTGCAGGGATCTGGGAGTAAGGGGGATTTCGTGTTTTTGGCTCGCTGGAAGCTCATACGCGCAATTGCGATCGCCGGTTCTTTGATCGCAAGCGCGCTGGCTTGCCCTCAGGTGACCCTTGCGGCGTCCACAGAGCGCCTTGAAGCCCAGATCGAAAGCTACCGTTCTGCGCAGGAGCGCGAGCTCGCCTCTCCCACGCCAGCGCGCGGGTCTACGAGCGTAGCCCACGACGCGGCCGAAAGTTACATCCGGCGCGCTTACGGCTCCGTCCTTTCCGGCCTTCGCCTTCAACTTCTCGCACCAGGTAACGCGAGCGGTCCGCATTCACGCGTAATCCGCGAGCAGATCGAGAACTACGAACTCGAACGACAGATCGCGTTCGCCAACTCGCAAGCCATCGCGAGAGCGCGCGAACGCCTCTATCCTTCGAAAACCGTGCTAGCGCCCGCCGTCGCCCCAAAACCGATTCCGAAGGCCATCGAAAGCACCGACCCCATGCTCGTCGCCAATCGCTGTCTCGAAGCCGGCACCTGCCGCCCCGCACCCACTCTCGGTAGTGAGCCCGCGTCCGCGTCGGCTTCGGCATCCGCCAATGGGCTGACTCCGTCCGAATCTTACACGAGCACCGCGGCAGCGAGCGCTCCCGCGATCGTGCGCGAGACGGAATCCCTAGCTTCTACCCAGGTTTCGGCGCCTCCGGCGGAGCAGGCTCCCGCGGCTGACACCTATCCCGCTGTCGAAGTGAAGCTCACGCCGTCAGACGACGCTACGTCCCCAGGTGCACCTATATTCACGGGCGAGGCCCAATAAGCTGAAATTTACTCAAGCGAGTCAGTTTCCCTGCCGAACCATAAGTAGCACTGACACTCATCAAATGCCTTAGGAGGCTGGGAATGGTAACGAACTACGACGGCGAACAGGTGGAGATTCCAGAAACGCTTCCGATGCTCCCAGTGCGGGACATCGTCGTGTTTCCCTACATGATCATCCCCCTGTTTGTCGGCCGCGACTCTTCGATCAAGAGCGTTGAAGAGAGCCTGGCCCGCTCAGACAGGTTGATTCTCCTGGCGTCCCAGAAGGA
>JAYVOO010000259.1:0-1835 GCA_043757905.1 Oligoflexia bacterium | reverse complement strand
TCCAACCAGAGCAGATGGTCACCGTACTCTTTTCTCAACGCCTCGACATAACCCGACAGCGCGAGAATACCACCGCCTCGAGTCACTTGTCCTTTGGCGTTCGTCGACTGTTCTCCTTCGAGCGCGCCGTGCAAGTCGTTTGTCGCTAGGATCACGATATGCTCGATCTTCCCCGAAGAAGGCCCGCGAAGCGCGCCGTGGCTGCAACCTGTGACGAAAACTATTCCAAGGAGAGCAAGTCTGCGATGCATGTCGACCCTTTCAGCTGATTTGAAGTCGAAAAAATCACCGCGATCGGTTGGGTGGCGGGAACATCTCGGGCAGTGGAGACCTCTTCATGAGTGACGCCAGCACCTCGTGCACGGATTGCGTGCCGTCCAAGAGGCGGTCAACTCCTTCAGTGATCGGCATGTCGATTCCGTGCGTGCTCGCGTACTTGTGAACCGTGCGCGTCGTCGTCACGCCTTCGGCCGTACTTCCTAGTTCTTTTAGAATCAGATCGAGTTGGTCTCCGCGCGCGAGCCTTCCGCCGACCCGGTAGTTGCGGCTCAGCGGGCTGCTCGAAGTCGCCATCAGATCGCCGATGCCCGATAATCCGAGAAACGTGATCTCGCTTGCGCCGAAGGCCTGGCCGAAGCGCACCATCTCGGCAAGCCCCCGCGTGATCAGCATCGCACGCGCGTTCCAACCGAACTTGAGCTCATCGAGCGCGCCCGAGGCGATGGCCAAGATGTTCTTCAAAGTGCCGGCCCATTCAACACCGATGACATCTTTCGTACTGTAGATGCGAAAGCGGTCCGTAGTGAGAAGCGCGCGCCCCGCCTCGATCACTTCATCGAAAACGGAAGCGACCACAGTCGCCGCAGGTTCACCGCGCGCCACTTCGTGCGCGAGATTCGGGCCGCTGATCACACCGATGCGCGGGCAGGGCAGCTCCTCGCGCAGAATGACGGAGATGCGCTTCAGAGTCCCTTGCTCAATGCCCTTCGTGGCGTGAAGAACAATCTCCTGGCCCGTCAGGTACGGCGCGACCTGCTTGGCAATCTCGCGACAGGTATTCGAGGGCAACACCCAGATCACGGCCTGGACCCCCCCTTCGAAGACGCGCTCGAGCGTGTGGTGCGCGTGGATATTGGCCGCCAACTGGATGTCGGGCAGGTAGTGCTGATTCATGCGCGTGCCGTTGATCGCGCGCGACTGCTCCTCGTAGCGCACCCAAAGCCTGACATCGCGGCAGTTCTTGGCGACGAGATTCGCGAGAGTCGTTCCCCAGTTCCCGCCGCCTAAGACAGCGACTGTCGAATTAGACCAGAAATCCTTTTGCATCGTGCTGTCCCCGCGCGGATTCCGGATCAGCCAGGCACGACAGGCGATAGCCGGTCAGCCGGTTCCGGTAGTAATAAAGTAAATTCATGTCCTCGGTCCAGACCGAGCTCGCGTCGCGCTTGAGCGGCACGCTGTCATGGAGCAGCCCGAGCTGACGGATTCCGTCCGCGATCCATCCTTCGAGATCGAGCATGCGGAGCTCGTCGCTGAGAAAAAGATCGCCTTGATCCTGAAGCGTGCGAAGCTTGGCGTGAAAGAGCGAAGCGTGGTTCCGGAACTCATCAAAAGTGAGCGCACGTTGCGCGAGCGACAGGCGCAAGAATCGGTAGAGATCCAGCTCTGGATACTTTGTCCTAAGCGCCTCGAAATAAATAAAAGCCACGGCATGCGAAGTCAGCACCGTATTCTCGTGATGGAAGCGGTCCACGAGGCGGCTACCCAGCTCGCGCGTGTACTCATGATCCCGCTGCGCATCTGGCCTAAGTTCGCCGCGCGTGGTGAATAGACTG
>JAYVOO010000258.1:0-1841 GCA_043757905.1 Oligoflexia bacterium | reverse complement strand
CTTTGATCTTACGCTGCATCGTCTGAAGCTCGCGGTCGTGCGGAATCACGAGCGGCGCCACTCCGCTCATGAAGCCGATACGCGAGCAGAAACCCGCGGGATCGGTGAGCAATACGTTACCGACCTCGTTCTCGAGCTGCGAGAACTCGCCCTGATCCTGCTCCGTGGGGGTCCCGCCCGTGAACCATCCGACGAGTGAGAGCACGGGCGAATAGAGGACGCACGCTGCGAAGACGATGCCGATCGCCTTCAGCGTGATCTTGCGATCTCTTTTTGGCTGGCGAGGTCCTGGAACCTGATTGAAACGCTCATGGCCTGCCATGGGTTCAATTCAAGAGCGCTCAGCTCTTTCGAGTGGTCGAATCATCGCTCTTGTCGGCGATCTTCTTTTCGTCATCGCGGCCTTCCAGGCCTTTCTTGAAGGCGTTGATGCTTTTGCCCAACGACTCGCCGAGCTCGGGGAGTCGGCGCGCCCCGAAGAGCAGGATCACGACCAGAAGAATGAGGAGGTGGCTGATACTGAGTCCAAACATGCTTACATCTTAGCCCTTGAGTCGCGTCGAGTCCATCGGCGCGGCGGGGACCTATGTCGTTCGTGACAGCTTTGACTGACTGCATTAGCAAGTCCATACTATTTAGATGAGCTTTTCGGAACCCAATCCGATCGGAAGATTCGGAAAGTATCTTGTCTATTCAGAAGGCTGCCAGGGCGGGATGGGTACGATTTACCGTGCTCGTGACTCGGCATTCGACGCGCTTTCTCCCGATTCCTCCGAAGTGAACAGCCCGCATGCTCGGTGGGTGGCGATCAAGTGCCTGCGTTTGAGTGCGCTCGACGGTGGCACTGACGTGCTTCGGGCGTTCGGCGAGGAAGCCCTCGCGATGAAGCGCCTCGAGCACGCGAACGTGGTGCGCCTGATCGATTACGGCAAGGAGAAGGGCGCGCCATTCCTCGTGATGGAATGGGTTCATGGTAAGAGCTTGCGCGAGACTCTTACGCGCTCCCGCAAGTCAGAGTCGCCGATCCCCCTGCGCCTTTGCCTCCATATCATCCAGCAGGCCGCGCTCGGCCTTCAATACATCCACCGAAAGGGCGTCATCCACCGTGACCTGACTCCGCACAATGTGATGGTTGGCTTCGACGGCTCGATCAAGATCATCGACTTCGGCATCGCCAAAACGATGGATTCCCAGGACGCCACCCGCACGGGCCTGATCAAAGGCAAGCCTGGCTACCTGAGTCCCGAGCAGGTCATCGGGCTTCCCCTCACTTCGAGCGTCGACGTTTTCACCCTGGGCATCCTCCTCTGGGAGACTCTGACCGGCGGTCGCCTTTTCAAGGGCAACAACACCGCGGAGACCCTCAAGAAGATCGCGGACTGCAAGAACCATATTCGCCCACCGTCGCGCTACCGCCCGGAGATCTCCTCCGAGCTGGACCAAGTCGTTCTTCGCGCGCTCGACCCCGACCCGGCCGTGCGCTACGCGAGCGCCATCGATCTTCACGACGATCTCGCGCGCACAATGGCCTCGGGCCTCGAGCTCGCCATCGACCACCTCGACCTCGAGAAGGTCATGGGCACGCTCTTCGGAGCTGAAGTCGCCGAGCTTCGCGTTCAGAGTACGGTGGGGCTTCGCACAATCCGCGCCGCCGCCCGCAATCAGCCAGAGGAGCTCGCACGGAAAGACGCGAAAGACGCGACCCCGGAGCTCGAGCAGGTCACGGGCGATGCCAACGCACCGGAGAGCTGCGAAGTGGCCGTTGGCTCAACCTTCAAGCAGGATATCAAGGCGATCCCGAAGCTCGAGCTGGCGATCAGCGCGGATCAGCTACACGCGCT
>JAYVOO010000257.1:0-6717 GCA_043757905.1 Oligoflexia bacterium | reverse complement strand
CTCGTTTTACGAGGTTTATGGAGACAAGGAATGGGGAGACGTCTTCATCACTTCCTATTACGAGCTGAAGGTGCCCGGCTCCCTCAAGAAGTCCGGGAAATTCACGCAAGCGGTTTACGCCGCGCCGGCCGACCTGGTGTCGCTCAATCTCACGGACTTCGATCCCAAGTATGCGCAGGAGCGCAAGCTCCGTGGGCGCGTGGCTCCGGGTAACCGTTTCGTGCCTTACTTCAGCCGGGAGGATGTGGATTCGAAGGCCGCGCTCTCCGGGCGAAAACTCGAACTCTGCTGGCTGGAGCCATTGGACGCTTTTTTCCTCCAGGTTCAAGGCTCGGGCTCGATCGCGCTTCCCGACGGAAAAATCCTCCGCCTCTCCTACGCCGAGAGGAACGGCCAGAAATACGAGTCGATCGGGAAATTCCTTCGGGCGGCGATCGCACCCGACGAGGTGAACCTCCAGACCATCGAGGCATATCTCAAGAAACAGTCTCCCGAGGAGACGCAGCGAATCCTCAATCTCAACCCAAGTTACGTCTTCTTTCGGATCTCCGACATCAGCGCCACGACCACACTCGGGACCTCGGCGATCGATGGCCGGACGATTGCGACCGATCCCAAGCTTTTTCCGAAGGGCGGCCTCGGCTTCCTTGTCTCGACTCGGCCGAAGTTTAAGGACTCAACCGAGCTCGTGCCCTCGGATTGGCAACCCCTTTCACGCTTCGTGCTTGATCAAGACACGGGTGGCGCGATCACAGGTCCGGGCCGCATGGATCTTTTCTGGGGCCGCGGCGACGAGGCCAAGCGAAACGCGGGCGCGATGAAGCAGCGCGGGCGCCTTTACTATCTTTTGCCCAAGGAAAGGTAATCTTCGTCGCTCGGATCAGATCCCGTTCGTGGGATAACCATACATCGTGACGCTGGTCACGGTCGAGTTCTGGAATGTGCAGGAGCCCGCGGTCAGGGGATTTCCTTCTCCCTGGTAAGCCCCCAGATTCGGTGAATAGATGCAGGACTCACCCGACTCGCAGAGACCATTGTCGTTGCCGACGCCGTCACCGACGATCTCGAGGGCGTTCACCAAGAATGTGCTCGGAAAAGATTGCTGGTCGGTGATGACGAGGGAGCCACTTGCCGATGCCGGGCAAGACTGGCCCGCAGTGAAGACCCCATTTCGCCCCTTCAGTGCCGTGTCTGTCGAGCGCAGGCGCCAATCCCAGATGCGACAGGTACCGGAGGTGCACGCGCCAACGTTATTGGTATTGGGAAAGGCTGAGCCGTCCAATCCCCAGCCTCTGAATAGATTCTCGAAATTGAATAGATCGTTTGTTTCGGAGTCGAAGGTCACGGTGCCATTCGTGTCTGTCGAGTTTGCCGAGTCATTCGCAGTTACTTTTCCGACGAAAGAAGTCGCGAGCGTGACGCCCGTGGTGAGAGTGGCGCTCGAGCTGCCCGAGTTGGCGCAGGTCCCGTTGACCAGGCCCGAGCCTCCTCCGCCCGAAACGGAGCAGACCGGCGCGGGCGTTCCGCCCACGAGGAGTGATCCGCGGAAAGTGGTCGTCCCGCCGGCAAGAGTGATCGCCGAGCTTGAGGCGTTTGTGGACGCTGTATTGTAAAAGACGCCGTCCAACGCGCTCTCAATGCCCGTCGTGGTGTTCACGCTGACGGTCTGCACGTAGGTTGATAGCGTGCCTGCGAGGATACTTACGGGAGAATTCGCGGTCGTGAGATGCGACCAGGTCGAGATTCCGTTGCCGTCTTGGATCGCTCTCACGGATGAGTTCGCGGTGACGATCCTCGAGAAAGTGTTGTTCAAACCGAAATTCTGGATCGCCGTCGTCGTCGTGTTGGTCACGGTCATCCCCGAAAAGACGTTGCCGCGCGCACCATCTTCTCCCGGGGCTCCTGCGTCGGTCAGCAATCCCGACTCGCCGTTTTCGATTCGCAGCCTCGATATGAGATTGAACTTGGAGTTGTTCCAGAGCAGAAGTCCAAAATAGTGCGCCGAGGCCAAGCTGGTGTTCTGGATGCGGGAGTAGTTCGTGTCGACAAAGGCGATATTGTAATCGGTGTCCTGGTCAGCGAGAGTATGGATTCCGTTGAATTGGCCTTCGATCCAGAGATGACGGCGGGACGAAGCCGAAACCAGGCACCAGTGGTCGTTCGCGGAGGTGATCGTGCAGTTCTTGGCGAGTGCTCCTCCGTAACCCAGGCGAACCCCGCTGAGTGTGACGACCCCGATCTTGTTCGCATCGATTGTATAGCCTTGAGACAAGCGGCTCGCGGCGAGCACGTAGATGGTGCCTGCGCTCGCAAGCGATGCGACGGAGGCCGCGCCCCCGCTGTTATCCGGAAGCGGTAACACGCTGTTGCCCCACCAGGCGGACGCTGTGCTGGTCATCGCGACGGTGGCTCCATTCAGAACGGTGACGCTATTGTTCACCCAGCTCGCGGTCGTTCCGGCGACATTGCCCGTCACCAAATCGGCGAGTCCTTTGCCGTCCTTTAATCCCATAGCAAAGAATGTCGCGTTCCCGCCGGAGACCCGGCAGCTCCAGTTAAAAGCGCCGAGCGCGTCGCTCATCGACAGACTCGTGCACGAGCTTACTCCAGTCAGCACGAACTTCCTTTTCTCCCCGGCGTGGAAGCAGGGAAGAATGCCGCTTTCTGTGCCCGCGCAGGCCACGTCCGGCGCGGCGGTCTCGTCGTTTCCGCTTCGAATCATGTAGTCATTCCAGTTCGGGGCACTCGAGTATACGGCGAGAACGTTCGAGACGCCTGAAGTGCCCGTCGCCGTGATCGCCTGCGAGATCGTTGCTGGTACCGAGCCATTGTTATAGGTCAGGCCCAGGGTTTGGGAGAAGGAAGCCGCCCCAGGAGAGGTGAAAACGAGGGCGAAAGTGCACGATGCGCCGGGTGCGAGCGAGCTACCGCAAGTATTGCTAGAGATCGAGAGCGGCGCTGAGACTCCGGACAGGGAGAGTGCGGTCGCCGTGATCACGGAGTCGGTGTTGGTGACGGTGACGGCCGCGGAGTCAGTCGCCGGATAGGTCGCGGACAGCGCCGTTTTGCTGAAACTCATTGCAAGCGCGGCCTGGCCGAACTGGATCGACGCCGTGTCCGATAGCGTGAGGCCACTCGCGGTCGCGGTGTAAACCGAAGTTCCGTTTGCGTTAGTGGACGCGGCGAAGACAACCTTGCCGTTCGTACCCGAAGCCAGGCTGAGCGGGTTCGTGATCGTGTCTGATCCTGGGCGGCTTGTTGAAAGCGAGACATTGATTCCCGAGAGCGGGTTCCCATGGGAGTCCGTTACGGTGACTGTGACCGCTACGGATCCGCCGTTTGTCACCCCGGTGCTCGTGGCGGGATTCACGGTGGATGCCGCGATGCTCAGGGGAAGCGCAGTGAAGACGACGCTGGCTGTAAGGGTAGGGGATGCGCCGGCCTCAGACTCGGTGGCTGTGAAAACAGCGGTGCCAGCCGTGATGGATCTGACATGGAAGAGCGCGATTCCGTTTGAATTCGTGGTGCCGATCGTGGGGGTGATCGTGTCGAGGCCACCGCGGCTCGAGGAGAGTACCACGTTCCGGTCAGGGATGACTGATCCGTCCGAGCCCACGAGGATGACGCTGATTGTAGCGGTGGAAGTTCCATCGGCAGGGAGAGAGGGGGTTCCGGTCCGAACGGACGAGCGGCTGCGGTCCAGTGAGACGGCGGCTTCGGCCACTGGGGGAGTGCCGAACTTCTGGGTGGACTCCAGGCAACCTGTGAGCGCGAACGCACCCAGCAGGTACGATGCGAAAAGCACCCCCGCGCGGACGACGGACAGCTTGCCAGGAAAACCGAACGAGCCATTCATCCAGCGACGTACCTCAGGGCCATTCTCATGTATTTGAACCAGTTTTATTATCTCATGTGTATTTAATGAGCAAAATGTGTCCGCCCGGACCCGGGAAATGGCGGCCGACGGGGCGACCGGCCTACTGTACGGTCAGGGCGAGAGTCGTAGGAACGGCCGTACCGTCAATGGTCGCGGTTACCGTCGTGGAGCCGGAAGCGACCGCGGTGAATACGGCTGTATAGGTGTCGTTACCATTGTCACTGACCGAGGTCAGCGTTCCCGCTGCCCCGTTTGAAAGAGCAAAAGTCACCACGCTGCCGCCGACACCCAGTGGGTTTCCAGTCGCATCCCGAACTTCCAGCTGGATAGTCGAAGTCGACGCGACGGCGAGCGATTCGGCAGTCGCGCTCAATACGCTGTCCTGCGCTGAGGGGCCACTCGCGACATAGGCCACAGTAGCTGTTCCGGGGAGAGTCCGGTTCAGTGCAGTATCGACGGCCGTGTAAACGGAAGTGCCAATCAGCGCGGAGCTCGCCGTGAAGGTGTAATGGCCATTCTCGTCAGTTGCTCCCGATTGGGCCGAAATCGCGTCATCTAAGGGCCGGCTGGAGATCAGCAGGACCGATCTTCCTGGAATTCCCAGGCCGCTTCGATTGAATAGCGTGACAGTGAGCGACACAGCGCTCACGCCGTTGGCGACAACGAGAAGCGCGCTCGCGGCGAGCGTCGATGCGGTGAGGTCGGGGACGCTGTCGAACGGCGGCACCGCCGGTACGAGACTGGTTTTTTTCTCCAAGCAGCCAGATGCGGCGATCAGACATAAGGCGATAGCGATCCCCCGCGCCCGAGGCACGAATGACCAGTATCCGGAATTCAGGAGAGACGTGACATTTCTCATATACGCTCAGCAGTCAGAGTGTCTTTTGATTATCCTTTGTGCGAGCAATTAAATCAAGTATACTCAATGGACACTGTATAAGAAATCATCAAGGAATCCAGACCCTCACCGGCATCCTGTCAGGATTGACACAAATCCCTAAGGAAACCGAAGCAGGCCGTCGATTAGACTCTTGAGGAGAATCTCGGGACACTCATGGAAAGAGCCCTGTGCAAAAATACAGCCGATCGCCGCGCCCGTCCGGGCTTTCGCCGAACCGCGACCACGCTGGCCGCGATCGCGCTTTTACTTTACGGGTCCGCTTGCGCCAGGCGCCTCACGATCCGCAGCGAGCCGCTCGGCGCAGACGTGCTCGTTAACGACACGCCCGTGGGCAAGACGCCAGTCGACGTGAATCTCGGGGACATGCCCCGGACCTCAAATATCAAGATTCAGTTGAACAAGCCGGATTACGGCACTTTCACAGGCTACATCCCAGGACCAACTTCTGCGACACTGAGCTCGGAGATCGACATTGTCATCCCCAAGTCAGACGACGAGAGCGAGAAGCTCAATAAGCAAATGAGCGTCGTGCTCAAAGCCCAGAAGCTCGCGCTCCAGAAGAAGGGCGCTGAAGCCGTCAAACTCTTAGACGACTCGATCAAGGAATATCCTCGGTTTACGGCGCTGCATCTGGCGAAAGCCAACGTCCTGTTTCTGGCCAAGAATTACGATGGCGCGATCACGCAGTACCGAAAGGTTCTCCAGCTTGATCCGACCAATGAGGAAGCGATCATCATGGTGGCATTCTTCAAAAAGCGGTCACTCGCGGGCAACCAGTCCGAAGCGCAGGTGGCCGCGCCCTCCGCGTCGCAGGACCCGGCGAAGGGAGTGGTGCCATGAAGAAGTGCGGGCTCCTTATGATCGCGCTTTTCGCCGCTTCCCTTCCGTTCGCGAACGCGGCTGTGGGCCCGGACGCGCCGTTGCGCACGCAGTCCGGCCAGGATTTCAACCAGGTGGTCGGCAAACTCTTCGATCCGAAGCTCGTCGACAAGACTTTGGTCAAGGCCAGTTCGCTTGAAGTCATTTTAAATCAGAAGGCCAACCGGATTCTTGAAACACTGATGATCCCGCCGAGCGAGTACCGGGTCAACGCGACGGTTACCGTCACGAAGACCGAGAGACCGGAGGAAGACACCTCCGCAAGCGACGACGAGACTGACGCCAAAGGCGAGGTCCTCAGCGTGGGTTATCTCATCGACAAGTTCGAAAACGGAGACCAGGCTGAGAAAAGGGCTTCAGACAACTCATCGGACGACGACGGCAACTATGTTTACGAAGCGTCCTCCGTGCAGATCCTGATCACTTTCACCCAGAAAGTAGATGATTCGCTCCGTAAGACTGTGGAAGACAATTTCCGCCAGGAGTTCGCACCAGTTTTTGGCTCTCGACTCAAGCTTCAGCTCGCCAGCTCGCCTTCCCAGATCCCTATGACTGAGCCTGAGACCTTTGGCGACTCCTTGGCCAAGTTTCAGTTGGTTCTCGTCGCGGCGATCCTGGGTCTGCTCCTCTTAGGTGCGCTCGTGGTTCACAAGCTCGTTCCTTCTCGGCAACAGCCGACCCCGATTCGCGTGGATTTGAATACGGGCGCCGGCGATGCGGGCGCCGCAAACGCCTCAGCGCTCGGTGGGTTGGGGCTCGGCCTCGGGCCCGAAGTCTTCCCCAGGACCGCCTCGCGCGACGGCGTAGCGTTGAGCGAAGGCGTTGAAGACTCAAAGGTCCTGATCTCGCAGATGGACGGCATCGAGCAGCGCCTATCCGCGTTCACTCAGGAGAACCCCGGGGTCGCGCGCGAGATCCTCCAACAATGGATTGCGGGCGACGAATACGATAAGATCACTCTTTATGTCGAATCGCTGGCCAAACAAGGGGTCGGGATGGAGAAGTTCGATCTTCGCCCGGAGGTCATCAAGAACATCCGCAAGAGCCGTTCGCAGGTTTC
>JAYVOO010000256.1:0-6729 GCA_043757905.1 Oligoflexia bacterium | reverse complement strand
TCCGCTACTCTGGAGCTCGACCGGTGGCAAGAGTGCGGGACGCGTGCAGTCCTCGACACTCCACTTAATCTGCGAGCGTGAGCGGGAACGTCTCGCTTTCAAGCCGGAGCAGTACTGGACGCTCAAGTCTTTTTACGGCGAAGGTTTTGACGCGAACTACGAGCCCGCTGCCGCGCCCGATCCGTTGGCGATCCCGCCTGACGAACCGAAAGTGCGATCAGCCGAGGAAGCAAAGCGTGTGGAATCGATAGCGCGCGCGAACCCGCACGTCGTCGCAAGCCGCGTGTCGCGATCCGAGTCCAGAAATCCACCGCCTCCGCTGATCACAAGCAGCCTTCAGCAAATGGCCGGCTCCAGGCTCCGCTATTCTCCCAAGAAAACGATGCAAGTCGCGCAGGAACTGTACGAAGGTATTCAAGGCAGGGGCCTGATCACCTATATGCGGACCGACGCTGTGACGCTTAGCCCGGAGTTCGTCGCCGAGGCGCGCGACTGGCTGAAGTCGAACTCTCCCGAGTCGCTCGCGGAACGCGCGCCCGCCTTTCGGGTGAAGGTAGACGCAAACGTGCAGGGCGCGCACGAAGCGATCCGCCCGACATCCGTCGCGTTTACTCCCGAGCAGGCCACGAGAATCCTCACTGGCGAGCAGCTCGAGATCTACCGGTTGATCTGGGAGCGTGCGATCGCGAGCCAATGCAAGCCCGCGCTCCTTTCCAAGGCCACAATCACGATTGCATGCCTCGATACGCGCTGGGTGGCTCGCGGGATGACGATCCTCGACCCGGGCTACCTGAGGTTCTGGAAGAACACGGAAGACGAGCGCTCGCTCCCGATTTTCACCGAGGGACTGAAACTTCAGTTCCGCGACGTGAAAGTCGAAGAACGAGTCACCGAGCCGCCGTCCCGCTATACGGAACCGAAGCTCGTGCAGCTCATGGAAAAGCGCGGGATCGGCAGACCGAGCACGTACGCCTCGACCCTCGCGACGCTCAAAGACCGCGACTACGCCGTACTCGAGAAGAACTTCCTTGTGCCGACGCCGCTCGGGATGGCGACCGACGAAGCACTGTTGGGCGCGATGCCGGATCTCGTAAATACCGAATTTACCGCGAAAATGGAAGAGGCGCTCGATCAAATCGCCCTGGGAAACCTCGCTTGGGAACGCTATCTTTTCGACTGGAACCAGGGCTATCTCGAACCCGCGGTCGCGCACGCGCGCGAGATTTTGGGCACAGGCAGGGCCACGGGCGCACGCCCCCCGCGCCGTCGCGCCTCCGCTGGGCCGGGCGCTAAGACCCAGGCAGAAGCGGAAGTAAAAGGCACGAAGAACAGCAAGGCACGCGGCAAAGCCCGGGGCGCCTTGCGGAGGAACGCTGCCGCGCATGCCGTGCAGGATCCTCAAAAGCTCGCGAAAGCGCTCGCCGCAACGTTGGATACGGGGCCCCTGCCGATCTGCGCCGCGGGCCACGGCGAGCTGAAACTCAAAATGTCCAAGAAAGGCGGCTTTTACTGGCGCTGCAAGAAACCGGGCTGCGAGAACTTCGCCTGGTACCAGGACTTCTCCGAAGAGAAATGCCCGGAGTGCGGACTGCCACTCGAGAATATCCCGTCGGCCAAGGTGGTGGGCGGTTACTTCCTCAAATGCGGCCGCAAGGAGCAGCATCCGGCGGAAGTCGTGCTCTTCCGCAACCGGAGTACGAAAAAATGGGAAAGGCCTGTCCATTTCTAAATCCACGCTTGTCTCCATTCTCTCGCTCCTCGTCGCGATGGTCTCCATCCAGGGAGGCGCTTCGCTGGCGAAACAGCTCTTTCCGTTGGTCGGAGCACAAGGAGCGACACTGCTAAGGCTTTTCTTCGCATCAGTGATGCTGCTGATACTCTGGCGTCCCTGGCGCGCGCGGCTGAAACGCCAGGAGATCCTCTCGCTTCTGGTCTATGGCGGATCGCTCGGAGCGATGAATCTGACCTTCTACATGGCCCTGCATCGCCTACCCCTCGGGATTACGGTCGCGATCGAATTCATTGGCCCTCTCTCGATCGCGTTCGCGGCCTCACGCAAAGCGCTCGACTTCGTCTGGGCATTATTGGCGATGGCGGGGATCGCCGCCATCCTGCCGCTGCCCTTAACTCAGGCACTGAGCCCGGAATCACTCGACCCCGTTGGAATCGCATATGCCGCGGCGGCCGGCGGCTTCTGGGCGCTCTATATTCTTTTCGGAAAACGCGTAGGCGCAACAGTTCCAACGGGCGTGGCCACGTCGCTCGGAATGATCGCCGCGATGCTCGTCTCCCTGCCGTTCGGCATCATGGAGGGCGGAGGAAAGCTTCTCGATCCATCGATTCTGCCGATCGCCGTCGCGGTCGCGTTTCTATCAAGCGCTCTTCCCTACTCCTTCGAGATGATCGCCATGAAACGCATGCGCACCCAGAGCTTCGGGATTCTCATGAGTTTGGAGCCGGCGATCGCGGCTCTCCTGGGCTTGGTCCTTCTCGGCGAGCACCTGAGCGTCCTTCAGTGGGTGGCCATCGCCTGCATCATCACCGCGTCTTTCGGTAGCGCCGCCTCCGAAACATCCGCACAACTCACGCCCACCGCAATCCCGCTTTAGATGGTGCACGAAGAGTCCCACGAAATTCGTCGCGCCTCTCTGAGCGATTCTGAGGAAATTGCGCGCATCCATGTCGCCTCCTGGTCAGAACCCGCACTACCAAAGCCCACGCTCGATCAGCGCCTGGAACTCTGGCACCATCTTCTGGGCGGTGGCCCTCGGCGGATTCAGACCTGGGTGGCGATCGATGCGCTTGGCGAGATCCAGGGCTTCGCGGGCGCGGGCCGCTCGCGCACGCTGACCGGGCGATTCGGCGGCGAGCTCGCGTTTCTCTATGTCGCTGGCGAACATCAGCGTCGGGGCGTTGGCAATGCGCTCTTTCTTCGAGTAAAAGTGCAGTTCGCGGAGCAGAGATTCTCGACCGCCATGACGTGGGTCCCGGAAAGGACCCCGGCAATTGCGTTCTTTCTCGCGCTCGGCGCGATCGAACAGCCCGACCGGCGCGAGTCGAGACAGGGCGGCATCCTAATTCCGGAGGCGCTATTCGCATGGACTCTTTCCTAGACACCCGCTTGTTAGTTGCCAAAAAAATTCGGGACCTTTGCGTCCAAGATGATTCCCGGCCGGGACGGCCGCCGTTTCTATCGGCCGCGAGCGGGCTCGTGCGCATCGGCGAGCTGCTCTATGTCGTCGCCGACGACGAGCTCCATCTGGGCGTTTTCCGGCTTGGCTCGGATGAGCCCGGCACTCTCGCTCGGCTCCTGCCGGGAAAATTGCCTGCCGACCCCAAGTCTCGGAAAAAAGAGAAGCCCGACCACGAGGCGCTCGTTCTCCTCGACAGCCGCTCACTCTCGGACGGACGCATGCTCTTAGCCGTTCCATCAGGATCCAAAGCGCACCGCTCGAAAGGAGTCCTGGCTGGATTGGATTCTCAGGGTGCTCTCACGGGCGAACGGCGAGAGGCTGACTTCGCGCTGCTCTTCGAGAAGTTGCGCGAGAATCTGCCTGAGCTCAATATTGAAGGCGCGGTGGTCACCGGTGACTGGCTTAAGCTCTTTCAGAGAGGCAACGGCGCACGCGGAGAAAACGCAGTCATCGATCTTGAGCTCGTGCTCGTTCTCGATCGCCTGAGGAACGGAGCGCCGCTCGACGCGAGCTTGATCCGGTCCATCAGCCGTCCACAGCTTGGGAAACTTCACGGCGTCAGTCTTTCCTTTACCGACGCAACTGTGCTTGAGGACGGCTGCATCCTTTTTCTGGCTGCCGCCGAAAGCGGAGACGACACATACGAAGATGGAGCCTGCGCGGGTTCCACAGTGGGATGCCTGAATGCCGACGGGATGCTCGAATTCCTAAGGGAGCTTTCTCCGCGAGTGAAAGCCGAGGGCGTCACGGCAACGCTCACGGGCGACGGGATCCAGCTTTACTTCGTCAATGACGAAGACGATCCAAATCAACCGGCAGGGCTCTATTCTTGCCGGATCCGCCTTTAGCCTGGGCATCCGCCCAAAACTTAGGCACCGCGTGCCTGGGCGGTGCGCATTTCCCCCAGAGCGCACAGGCACTTAGGACGAAGTGAAAGCGGCTCTCGCGGTCCGCGGATTGCTTTGTGCGTTGGCGATGCGCCTTTTACCCATGATCTCCTCAGCCTTGCTTGCTTCGGTCCTACTCTCCTCCTTGGCACTGGCAGAGGAGCTGAATTTTCAATTCGACAACGGTACGAAAGTCTACACTGAAGCGGGCGTTCCGAACCGCTTCATTGTCGAGACGCCTTCCGGGTTGAAGTCTATTTACGTCGGCGAGATCGTCGACTTCCCCGAGAGCGCTCCCGAAAAGAGCGGCAAGCGGGTTGGAGACGTTTATTTCCGCAGGCCCGAGCATTCGCGCGCCGTTTACCTTGAGCTGAAGGAAGCGGAAACCGATTATTCGAAACCCGTCAAGGCGCTCGCTCTCAGTGATCAAGGCGAAATCATCGAGCTTCCGTTCCCCTTTATCGAAAAGGGCACGATGCACAACCAGTCCCTCATCAATCTTCTGCCAGACCCCCAAGGCGAGGATGCGTTCGGATTCAAAGCTAAGATCACCTGGCATATGGACAACCCACCCAAGGTCATCGATCAATACATTCGCGTCAGCCCATCTCAGGAGCTTCTCGTTCGCTGCGGCCAGACCCTCGATACCCAGCCTTTCGCCAAACACTCTTTCAAGGAGCCGATTGTCCAGTTCCTGCGAGCCGGAATCAAGGGTTCGGTTTTAGGCGCCCTCAAGCCGGCGCGCCGGACCCGCGGGAGCCGGCCAGAGGCTGAGAAAACCATTCCAGCCACGAACACTCTTCCAGAAACCAATGACCCTTATGGCGAGATCGATCCCCCTGAGATGGAAGACTTAGTCTCCGCACTGAGCGGAGGCGGAATCTCGCAAGTCCGGAACGCCGCGATTCTGGGTGAGTCCGGAAGCGGAAAGTCCACGCTCGTCTCGCGCTTTGTGAAGCGGGTCCGACAGGGCGCCTATCCGGCGATCGACAAAAACACCGGCTTCGTCTACTTGAATGCGATCGACTTGATCGCGGGCGCCGAGAACCGCGGCTCGCTCGAGCAGCGCCTGAAGGAGATCATGGACTCCTGCCCCGGCGGATCTTGCGTCCTGGTCATCGACGAGATCCAGACGTTCGCGGGCCTCGGCGCGCACAAAGGCTCGGATGTCGACGTATTCAACCAGCTCAAGGGCCGTATGACCGACGGCTCGCTCCGCGTGATCGGCTTGACCACTCAAGGAGAGTTCGACAAAGCCTTCGGTTCCGATTCCACGCTCTTGCGAAGATTCTTGCAGATCAAGCGCATTTCGCCGAGCGGCGCCGAACTGGTGAAGAGCCTAGCCAACTGGGTCGCCTCGAAGGAAATGGCTCCGCTCGGCGAAGCCATGCTTCTGGAAGCCAATCGGCTGGCACGTTTCTACGACCCAATTCGTGCCGAACCCGGCAAGACCGTTTCGCTTCTTGAGCGCGCCTTCTCGGTTCGCGAGGTGAAGCATCCCGAGCGCAGCCCGGAGCCTCTCACTTTGGCGGATTTGTTGGAAGGCGCCCGCGCACAATACCAGATCCCGCGCTGGATGCTCGACCGCGACGAGATCATCCGACGCGCGAAAGGCGTACGCGAGTCGATGGACCTAACGGTCATCGGCCAGGACGAAGTCAAACAAACCCTGATCGACACTTCGCTTCGCTGGATCACGCGTTCGAACAATCCAGATCTCCCGGCCGGCGCCGTCATGGTGGTCGGGCCACCGGGCCAAGCGAAAACTTCGGTCGTCAAGGCGCTCGCCACGGCCTGGGATCTACCCTACGAACGGCTTGGTATGGAGAAATACCCGCTCGGCGACGTCGACGGATTCCTCGACGCGTTCGCGCAGGTCGTGCGCTCGACTAAGTTCGGCTTCATCGCGCTCGAAGAGATCGAGAAGGCGCATCCCATGGTCCAGAACGCTCTGCTCGAAGCGCTTGACTCCGGCATCCTGACCTACGCGCAGTCGTCCGGAAAAACCGACGCCGCACGCGTCACTGTGAAGCTCAGCCTAAAGAACATCGTATTCATCGGCGTAAGCAACGCCGGCACCGATTTTCTGCTCAAGCGGTACTCCAAAGAGCCTGAAAAGGCCTTAGGCTTCGGCGCCGGCACCGGCACCGGCGAGAAACTGCTCGTCACGCCTACCGACGCCGAGCTTCGGAGGGAGCTGCTGACGGAAGGCCTGATCACACGCCCGATCCTCCGGCGCTTCCCGGAGCTCAGCTTCACGCGTCCGCCGACGGACGCGCAACTTCGTGCAATCCTGAAGCTTCATCTAAAACGAGCGCAGAAGTCCCTCGAAGAGACCCATCAGCTCAAGATCAAACTGGGCGGCCAGAAGAAGTTCATTGATGATGTCATTCAGAGCGGCCGCCTGACGAGCGAAGACCCGAGTGTCGCTGTAGGCCTGTCGGATCATCTGCGTAACCTCTTCGCCGCGCGCTACGCGTCGACTCAGTTCCGTGCGAAGAACGGTTCGGTCTCGCTCCAGTTGCGCGCGGACAAGCTGCGGCGCTGAATTCGATCACAGCGGCTCCAAGAGCGAGAGGATGTCTTCACGCGTGAGGGATGCGGCGGCAGCCGATCCGTCCAGCACCGAGCCAGCGATCTGAAGTTTG
>JAYVOO010000255.1:0-6759 GCA_043757905.1 Oligoflexia bacterium | reverse complement strand
CCTCGTAGATTTCCTGCGAGATGAATCCCCAGGCCTGCACTTCGACGGTTCGCCTGACGACCGGCACGAGCAGAAAATAAAGCATCATCGCGCCGAATGAATAGCCGCCCAGTTGGTTGACGCCGAGATGGGCGAAGATCGCGGTCCAGAGGAAGTAGGCGAGCGCTAGCTCTCCGAGCACGCCACCCAAAAACGAGATCCAAAAATCCACGCGGTAGGATACGATCTTGCGGATCTCGAGCGAGACGACGTGGGGGATCCAGCCTGGAATCACGGCCGCGCGCTCCGGAATAGGGCCTCGATGACGGTGCCGATGTCTTCCTCTTCGATCGAGAGATCCGTGACAGAATAGGCCTGCAAGAGCGCAGAAGCCGCCTGGGGTACGCGGTCTCGAAGTACTTTTACGCGCAGGACTGAGTCTTTGGAAGAGACGAGCTCGCCCAGGTCGGGTGAGATGCGCGGGTCGGCGACAGGCTGCGCGAGCGTGAGGACGATGACCTTGTGGCGCGCGTAATCCCGCATGATCTTCGAGAGTGGTCCATCGTAGACGAACTCCCCCTCGCGGATGATCACGATGCGCTCGCAGAGGCGCTCGATGTCTTCCATGTAATGGGAGGTGAGCAGCATCGCGGGCTGATGGGCCTGGCGGTACTCGAGCAGGAAGTCGCGGATCGCCCTCTGAGCAGTGAGGTCAAGCCCGATTGTCGGCTCATCGAGATAAACGACGCGCGGGCGATGCAGGAGCGCAGCGATCAGCTCCATTTTCATGCGCTCGCCGAGCGAGAGGCGGCGGATCTGCACGTTCAGTTGATCCTTCACCTCGAGCTTGGCAGTCAGATAGTCGAGAGTGTCCGTGAACTGCTTCCGAGGGATCTGGTAGATCTCGCGGAGGAGCAGGAAGCAGTCCGCGGCCGGCAGGTCCCACCAGAGCTGCGCCTTCTGGCCCATGATCAGCGCGATTTGCCTGCGGAAAGCGTTATGTTTCTCCCAGGGCACGTGCCCGAGCACGGTGGCCTGCCCCGATGTGGGATAGATAATGCCCGCGAGCGCTTTCACAAGGGTCGTCTTGCCCGCGCCGTTTGCGCCTACCAGCCCCACGATCTCGCCGGGGCCTACCTTGAGCGAGACTCCCTTGAGTGCCGATTTCTCCACCCACTCGCGTTTGAAGAGCGAGCGGATCGAGCCCTTCAACCCCGGGGCTTTCTTGTGGACGCGGAAAGTCTTAGTGAGGTTCTCGACTTGAATCATGGTTTGGGTCGAGAGTATGCGACCGAGCGCGCGAAGTCTATCCTGAGGCTTAAGGAACGTTCTCGTTGGATGACGTCGAGGCGTGTTTCTTCCAGTAAGCGTCGATTTCCTTCTGACGCTGATTATTCGCCTCAACCTCGGCCTGGAGGTACGAGATGCGGCTTCGAGTCGATTCCTGCGTGGGGAACCAGGCTGCGGAGAATACCCATTTCTTGTCCGGGGCCATGAGCGGTGCATCCGCTCCGGTGATCGCGCCCTTTTGGCGGAAGTCGCTATTGACGATCCCTCGCGGCTGAACGTCCCGAGTCCTCACTTTTCCCGATTTCTTGTCCACCACGGGTGGCGGTATCTCGCTGGCGACTTCGGCGTGAGTCACGTTCTCGTTTTTCTTTTGGACTTGCTCGGTGGTCAGGACTTTGCCCTTGAGTCCGTTGGCCTTCTGGGTTGGATCGCTATAGAACGGGCTGGCCGCCTCTTCTTCGGGCGTTCTTCCTCGGTAGGTGACGATGACTCCGGGTGGGGCATCATTCAAACTAGTCCATTGACCGAAAGTTCCGTCCCGCCTAGGCCCGATCGGCAGGCCATTCGGGCCTCGATGGTATTTGAGGAAACCGTATGAAGGAAGTTGATCGTCCAACTCTTGTGCGTTCGCAGCGTCCACTGGCATGCCCATGGAAGAGTTGAGGATGGCTGACTTGACGAAATGCACGCATTTCTGTGACGGATGATCGTGGGCTCCCTTGAAGGCGGCGCGGGCTAACTGAGCCCTCAGGCTCGAGGATTCGGTCCAATAGCCCATGAGAGTGTTGCGGTAATCCTTCTCCGGAAGGGTCTCGAAGTCTTTCTCTTCGGTGGCCAGCATCTCGCGGACCTCTTGATTGATCACTTCCAGCTCCTGCGTACGGCTCAACTCGCACGCAGTCGGTCGGCGATTCTGCCTCGCCTGAGCGCGCTCGGGCGCCCCGAGCGCGGCAGCGATCGCGAGTGCCATGGCAAAAACGTTTTTCTTAGAGGCTCCGTCCGGAAATCTCAAAGTTCACCCCGAATTCCCATTTTACCGGAACTAGGGGGGCTTGCGGTAGTGTGTCTGCGGCGACGCGGCCTAAGCGACCTCGACTTCGCCTTCGCCGGTCTCAGCCGGGGGCGCGCGGCCGGCGTTCGGGTCGATGATCTCGACGAAGCCGCATTCCTTCTTCGGGCATTTGTGCATGAGGCCCGCGCGCTTCGTGATCTTCTCGGACAGCAGCGGGAACTTGCACTGCGGGCAAGGGATCATGAGGGGCTTGTCCCACATTGCGAACGCGCACTTCGGCCACTTATTGCAGGAGTAGAAGATGCGGCGGTAGCGCGACTGGCGCTGCGCGATCTCGCCTCCCTCTTTCGGGCCGCACTCCGGGCAGGGGATGCCGAGGGTGATCGCCGCAGTGAACTTGCAGTTCGGGTAGTCCGAGCAGGCCAGGAACTTGCCGAACTTGCCGCCCTTGACGACCATCGGCTGCCCGCAGGTCTCGCATTTTTTGTCGGTGAACTCCTTGGGCACGATGACGATCTCGCCGTCGCCGATCTTCTTGAAGTCTTGCGTGTTCTTGCACTCAGGATAGTTCGAGCAGGCGAGGAACGAGCCGAGCTTGCCCCATTTGATCACCATCGTGTGCGAGCACTTCTCGCACTTGAGGTCGGTGGGAACCTCCTGGCGCTTGATGTTCTTCATGTCCTTTTTGGCCTTTTCGAGCGTCTTCTCGAAAGGCTTCCAGAACTTGCCCATGGTCTTCTTCCAGTCGACTTTGCCTTCTTCAATGTCGTCGAGCTGGTTTTCCATGTCGGCAGTGAACTCAGAGTTCAGAATGTCGGGGAACGCGAGCACCAGGAGCTCGGTCACGACCGTGCCGAGCTCGGAAGGGTAGTAGCGACCTTCGCGCTTCTCGACGTACTCGCGGTCCTGGATGTTGGACAGGATGGAAGCGTAAGTGGACGGCCGCCCGATGCCCTTTTCTTCCAGGTCGCGGATGAGGGACGCGTCCGTGTAGCGCGGAGGCGGCTGGGTGAAGTGTTGGGTCGGGTTCATCACCTTGTTGTCGATCTCGTCGCCTTCCTTGATCGCGGGAAGCTTGAGCGTGCGCTCGGAGTCATCTGCAGTGTCGTCTTCGTTCTCTTTGTAGACGGCCGTGAAGCCCTTGAACTTGATCACCGAGCCGGTCGCGCGGAACTGCACTTCGGCGGCAGTCTTGGTCGTCGCGTGCACGTCGACCGCGGTCGCGTCGTAGACGGCCGGATTCATCTGGGACGCGACAAAGCGGTTCCAGATCAGCTGATACAAGCGAAACTCGTCTTTCTCGAGATAGCTCGCGATGCGAGCGGGTGTGTATTCGAGCGAGGTCGGGCGGATCGCCTCGTGAGCGTCCTGCGCGCTTTTCTTGGTCTTGTAGATGACGGGCTCCGAGGGCAGGTATTCCGGGCCGTATTCGGTCTTGATGAACTCGCGCACGGATTCGATCGCCGCGGGCTCGATGCGGACGGAGTCGGTACGCATGTAAGTGATCAACCCTTGCGTGCCCATGTCGCCGAGGTTCACGCCTTCGTAAAGCTTCTGCGCGAGCGCCATCGTCTTCTTGGCCGAGAAGCCGAGCTTGCGCGCGCCTTCCTGCTGGAGCCTGGAGGTGATGAAGGGCGCGGTCGCCTTGCGCGAGCGCTCTTTCTTCTCGATCGCCGAGAGCGTCCAAGGCACTCCCTTCAGGCTGGTAAGCAGGCCGTCCGTGTCCTTCTGATTCGTGAGCTCCGGGTCCTCGCCGTCGATCTTGAAGAGATTGGCTGTGAAATCGATGCCGTCTTTCGAGAAGACGCCCGCGACTTTCCAATACTCATCGGCCTTGAACGCTTTGATCTCGGCCTCGCGGTCGACGACGAGCCGGAGCGCGACGGACTGCACGCGGCCGGCGGAGATTCCTCGCTTGACCTTGTCCCAGAGCAACGGACTGATCTTATAGCCGACGAGCCGGTCGAGCACGCGGCGAGCCTGCTGCGCGTTGAACTTGTTCATGTCGAGCTTCAAAGGCTTGGACATCGCCTCGAGCACTGCAGTCTTGGTGACGGCGTTGAAGAGCACGCGGTGGAATTTCTTGCCCTTCTGCTTGAGCTCCTCGTGGATATGCCACGCGATCGCCTCGCCCTCGCGGTCCGGATCGGTTGCGAGATAGGTGACGGGTACGAGGGCCGAGGCTTTCTTCAGCTCTTCGATGACTTTCACCTTCGTAGGGATGACTTGGTAGTCGGGCTCAAAGCCTTTGTCGGGATCCACGCCCAGCTTGCTCTTGGGCAGATCCTTTATATGCCCGACACTCGCTTTCACGATGTATTCGCGGCCCAAATACTTTTGGATAGTCTTGGCCTTTGAGGGAGATTCGACGATGACGAGCGCTTTTTTGGGCTTGGCCATTCCACACTGTAGGCCGACGTTTTCGCTTTTTTCAAGCACACATAAATTGGCTAGTGGCAAACGGGGTCTAAAAAAGTGGTTATTTAGTAATAAATTCAAATATTTACAAGAAAGCCTCCGCGGTCTTGAATCGAAGGACCTTGAAGGCTGATTTGGAGCGCCTCATAGAACTCCATAGGCGACCAGCCCTGGGCGAGCGTCCATTCGAGCAGTGTCTCCACGTGCACGCCTCCCACCGCGAGTGTGCGGCGGTTCACCTCACCCGAAAGCTGCGCGGCCCGCGGGTTTCGAGACAGAGCTTCCGGCGTTGGACGGCTCGCGCGCCCCCTCCGCAAGCCGAGCTCCGCGAGCTCGAGCCAGACCGATCCAAGACTGTGAGCATCCCAGAACGGAAGTGCGTGGTGGCGGTCGATGAGGTCCTGGTTTCCAAGCAGAGCGGGGTCCCCCGGAAAGCCAGGCGTCGCGAGACACGCCCGCCCGTGGTCCCGCGCCCAGCGCGCGGTGTTCAGCGCGCCCGAGCGCACGGAAGCTTCCACCACCCAGGTCGCTTTCGACCAGGTCGCGATCAGGCGGTTTCGCATGAGGAACTGGAACGCGACCGGGGCCGCATCGCGCTCGAACTCGGAGACGAGAAGGCCGCCGTGTTCTAGAATCCTGCGTGCAAGCCGCGCGTTCTCGGGAGGATAGATGCGATCGATCCCGCAGCCGAGGATCGCGATCGTTGGAAGGCCCGTCGCGAGCGCGGTCTCGTGCGCGCGCGCGTCGATTCCAAGCGCGAGGCCGGAAAGGATGATTAGGCCAGAATGGCCGGACGCGAACACCGGAGCGCCGGCCACGCGCCTGAGCGCACGCTCCGTGATGGCGAGCGATCGCTGCTGAGGACAGCGGGTGCCGACCACGGCGAGACCCCGCTCCGGGAGACGCGCGAGAAGCGCGAGGGCATCCGGTCGGCCCCGGACATGGATCCGCGCGGGCGGCCGGTCGATTTCCCAGAGCTCGGGAGAAAGCAGAGGCGAAGGGCGATCGAGCACATGAACGGGAAAGTCACGCATCGCTGGTCCGCTGAGCAAGACTCGCTCCCGCGAACGTGACCCAGCCGCCAAGAAGAGCGCCGGGAGGCAGACTCAGGGCTCAGCCTTAGGGCTCCGGTGGAGGTGCGAGATCCTCCGGAGACGGTTCCGGCGAGGACTCAGTCTTCGGCGTGTCTTCGGACACAGGGGACACAGGGGGCGGCGGAGGCGGAGGGGGCGCAGTATCCATCGGAAGATCTCCAGCGGCGGGAGCTTCCTCGCCCTTGCCTTCACCCTTCCAGTCCTCGAGCTGCTTGAGCTCGCGCTCCTCATCCTTGCGGAGGGAGTCGTCGGCGCCCAAGCAATCAATGTCGTTCGGCGCGCAACTGCTCGGAGCTGGCACCGGCTCCGGAGAAGAATCCGGCACTGGAGCCGCAGAAGGCTCGGGAGGTGGGGTCGGCTCGATCGAAGGCTCGGGAACTGGTTCCGTCATCGGTTCCGGCTCGCTGGAATCGAGATCCGCACCGTAACCCTTCAGTAGGCGCTTGCGGTTCAGGTCGGTAACGTTCGTCAAGAGCGTTACCGGCAGATCGTCCTTCAGAGTGGAGAAACTGTCGATCACGAGCGCGGTGCACATGGTCTTGGAGACCTGCATGACCTTGAAGTCGGCGAACTGGACGATTTCGCCGTCGAATACCGAGTCGTCGGTCGCCTTGTCGCGGTGCTGGTAGTTGCGGAAGACCATCCCGGGCTTGATTCCGTCCTCGCTCCCGCGGTCGATGAAAACGAGTTTGTGCTGGGCGGTCTCGTAGGAGGTGACCGCGCGGTCGATGATGATCGCGGCTTTCAGAGGTGCAGGTCCGGGGATCGGCTTCAAGTCGCGGACCGCGAGCGGCATCGGGATCAGGATGTCCTCACGGCTGGCGACGTCCTTGGATTGCGTGATGCGCCCGATGTATTTCTGGTTCTCGGCGAGCTTCTGGATCTGGACCTGGCCGAGGATCCGGTAGGCGTAAGCGTTGTTGCCGGTCTCGTCGCCTTTCACTTTCTTAGGCTGCTTCGTGATCG
>JAYVOO010000254.1:0-6777 GCA_043757905.1 Oligoflexia bacterium | reverse complement strand
CTCGGGCAAGGATTCCGCCGGGCGGATCACGCTGAGTCTCGTGGCAAGCAAGGGACGGCTCAACCTCACAGTCGAAGACGATGGTGGTGGCCTGGATACCGAGAAGATCGCGCGAAAAGCAGTAGAACTTGGCCTGCTGGACGAGGCGACGCGCGAGAGACTTCCGGCCGAGGCGATTCATCAGTGGATATTTCATTCCGGACTCTCGACGGCCAATGGCGTTTCGGAGATCTCGGGCCGGGGAATGGGGCTGTCGGTCGTGCGCGACGCGGTCGCGCGACTTAAAGGTGACCTCACGGTCCATTCCGAAGAAGGTAAGGGCATCCGGTTCGTTCTTTCGGTGCCGATGTCGCTCAGCAGTCACCGGGTGCTGTATCTTCAATGCCAAGGCCAAACTTATGGAGTGCCGTGCTTCGGCATCGAGCGCCTTCACCGTATCGACCTCAAGCGAGTGGCTCAGCTCGAAGGAAGGCAAGTGATCGAGGCCGGCGGCCGGACGGTTCCCTTGGTGGGACTGCCACAGCTCCTAGGCATGAAGGACGGCGCGATCGAGGGCGCGGGTTCGATGATTTCCGTTTTGGTCCTGCGGTCAGGAGATCGGCGATTGGCCGTGGCGGTAGATCAGTTTCAGGTGGAGGTCGAAGCGCTCGTGAACGAAGCTCCGACTCGGGGACTTTCAGGAATCGCTTATCTTCAGGGCGTCTCTTTCCGCGAGGATGGTCGGGCGATCCTGATCCTTAACCCCATCGAGCTGATCGAGATTCACCGGAAGCTGGGCGAAGCTGTGAGTTTGCGCCAGGCACCAGCCCGAAAGATCAAGGCGCGCCACCGAATCTTGGTTGTGGATGACTCGTTCACGACGCGCACTCTTGAAAAAAGCATTCTCGAGGCCAGCGGCTATGAGGTGACCCTTTCAGTAGATGGAGTGGATGCGCTTGCTAAACTTAAATCAGGCCCATTTGATCTTGTGGTCTCCGATGTGGAAATGCCCCAGATGAACGGGTTCGAGCTGCTCAAACAGATTAAGATCGACCCGTCGATAAGTGCCACCCCGGTCATTCTCGTGACCTCTTTGGATCAAAGCGAGAATCGCGAGAAAGGCATTTCTGGCGGAGCGGCGGCCTATATCGTGAAGCAGAGATTCGATCAATCGACGCTCCTTTCGGCGATCAGGAGCGTGTTATGAGCAAGATCCGAGTTCTGGTGGTTGAAGACTCGCTCGTCGTCAGGGAGTGCTTGGTCCATTTTATCAACCACGACCCCCGGCTCGAAGTAGCAGCCGCCGTTTCGACCGCTGAAGAAGCGCTTCGATGCATCAAGGATGTGAATCCGGATGTCGTCTCGCTGGATATCCGCCTGCCGGGCATGGACGGATTCGAAGCCACCCTGCGGATCATGGCCGAGCATCCAACTCCCATCGTCGTCATTTCGGCGAACGTGACATCGGAGGAGTTGAATATCTCGATGAACGCACTCAGGGCCGGGGCGCTCGCCGTCCTCGAGAAACCCGAGGGCGCTGGCCTGAAGGACTACGAAGCCAAGAGCCGCACGATCTGCGATCAACTCGTCATTATGAGCGCCGTCAAAGTTGTGCGGCAGCGGGTGGGCCGGAACCTGAGCTTTACGAGCGATTCCCAGGTGCATTCCATTTTTCAAAGCGAAAAGGCCCGATTGCCGCTGGGGTACCGCAGCGATTACGGCGTCCTCGGAGTGGTCGCGTCGACTGGAGGTCCGAGCGCGCTGGCCACCCTGCTCGCAGCACTTCCCTCATCGGAGTTCAAGCTTCCCATTTGCCTGGTGCAACACATCACGAACAGTTTCTTAGGCAGCTTCGCCCAGTGGCTTGCGAGCATCAGCACCTATCAGGTCGTGATCACTGAGGGAGGCGCGCTGCTCAAGCCCGGCACGATCTACCTGGCGCCGGTGGATCACCATCTCGAGGTGCATAACGGCCGCACAAGGCTCACTACCCAGCCTCCCATTTCATTGCAGCGACCTTCAGGCACCTTACTCTTCTCGTCGATCGCCAAAGAATACGGCCCGAAAGGGATTGGAGTGCTTCTCACGGGCATGGGAGACGACGGAGCGACCGGGCTGCTCGATCTCAAGAATTCCGGCGGCTACACGATCGCCGAGGATGCGAGCACCGCTGTCGTGTTTGGCATGCCCGCCGTCGCGGCCAGGCTTGGCGCGGTCCGAGACCTGCTGCCACTGCAGGGCATCGCCCCTAAGCTCATGAGTCTGGTATCGGCCTCAAACGAGGGAATCTATGCAACCTGAGTATCAGATCTTAGTTGTCGAGGACTCGGAGACGCAGGCCCTGCTGCTTGAGGATCTCTTGAAACAGAAGGGTTGGGGCGTGACTCTCGCGGCCAGCGGTGAAGAGGCCCTGAAGGCGATCGAGAAGGTCCGGCCGGATCTGATCGTCATGGACTTCTACCTTCCGGGATTCAACGGCGACGAGCTCTGTCGGCGGATTCGCATGAGCTTCAACCACCGGGAGATTCCGATCATCCTTTTGACTTCGGAGAGCGCAGGCGAAAACGAGGTTCGCGGCATGGACAGCGGGGCAGATTGCTATCTGCCAAAGCCCGTCGACGCCGAGCTGCTCCTGGCGAGAATCAAAAGCATCCAAGCCAGGAGAACCCGATCGAGCGGCAGCGTGAGCTTAGAGGACGGGCTCTTGCGCAAGGCAAAGATACTTGCGATCGACGACAGCCCTACCTACCTTGAGTTTCTCTCGACGGTGCTATCCGACGAGGGATACTTGGTCGAAAAGGCTTTCAGCGGCGCTGAGGCCCTGGATCGGCTGAAGCGCGAGGAGTTCGACTGCATCCTCGTCGATCTGGTGATGCCTGTGCTGGACGGCGTGGAGGTCTGTCGCGAGATCCAGAAGCTGAACCGACCCGAGAACCCGGCCGTGCTGTTGATGCTGACAGCGCACGAGGATAAGGATGAGATGACCCGCGGGCTCGCTGCCGGGGCGGATGATTTCGTTGGAAAGACGAGCGACCTGGCGATCATCAAGGCCAGGATCCGCGCACTCTTGCGAAGGAAGTTTCTCCAGCAGGAGAATCACCGCATCTTGGAAGAGCTGAAGAACAAGGAGCTCGAGACTCTGCGTGCTAGAGCTCAACAAGAAGTAGCGGAGGCCAAGGCTTCACTCGTGGGTGAGTTGGAGAAGGCCGCCGTGGTCATGAAAGAGACCAATCGCGATTTGAACCAGGCGAGGGTGGAGGCGCTGGCGGCCACCCAAGCCAAATCCGAGTTTCTGGCGCAAATGAGCCACGAAATTCGTACTCCTTTGAATGGAGTGATCGGGATGACGGGGTTGCTTCTGGACAGCGTGCTCACGGTGGAGCAGCGCGAGTTCGCCGAGCAGGCGCGGTGGTCGGCAGAGAGCCTGATGACAGTGATCAGCGACATCTTGGACTTTTCCAAGATCGAGGCCGGAAAGCTGGATCTGGAAAACGTCGATTTTGACCTGCATTCGCTGGTGGCCAACACGGGAAAAGCGCTTCAGCACGTGGCCAAGCACCGCGGGAATGTCCTCGTGACTGAGCTTCCCTCGGACCTGCCAGCGTTTTTTCGCGGGGATCCCGGGCGTCTCAGGCAGGTGATGACGAATCTGATCGCCAATTCGATTAAGTTCACCCACGAGGGGCAGGTGACGCTCAAGGTGATTCCGCAAGGCGAGGTCACAGGAAAATTCGCGCTCCGCTTTGAGGTGATCGACACCGGTATCGGCATTCCGGCGGATAAGCTCTCGCGGTTGTTCCAGGCGTTCAGCCAAGTGGATACCTCGACGACTCGGAAGTACGGCGGAACAGGTCTCGGGCTCTCGATCTGCAAGCGCTTGGTCACGCTCATGGGAGGCGAGATCGGCGTCACGAGCGCGGATGGCAAAGGCTCCACCTTCTGGTTCACGATCGCGCTCGAGCATGCGATCGGGACGTGTGTGCCGATTGAGAGGCTGGAGGATTCCCGCGTCGACCGCGGTTCCCGGCGGGCCCGAATCCTTTTGGCCGAGGACAATGCAGTCAACCAGAAGATCGCGGTCGTGATGCTCGAGAAGCTGGGCTATCGCGTCGATCCCGTCGCCAACGGCCACGAAGTGATGGAAGCATTGAACACCATCGCCTATGACCTAGTGCTGATGGACTGCCAGATGCCCGAGATGGATGGTTACGAAGCCACACGAACCCTGAGAAAAAGCGACCTACCGCAGGTGAAGACCATTCCAGTGATCGCGATGACTGCCAATGCGATGACGGGAGACCGGGAAAAGTGCCTGCTCGCCGGCATGAACGATTACGTGACCAAGCCCATCTCCAAGTCGGCGCTGCTTGCCATCGTCGAAAAGTGGCTTGCTCTGATCGACGTAGCTCTCAAGACGGGAACCTGAGGCCGACCTGACCCGCCCGATTCCTATTTTTTCTTAGGCGCGGGAGAGGGTTCCGCCACCGGTTCGCCTTCCTTGTTGTCCTTCATGGTCTGGCGCACCAGGTTGCGGAGGATGCGGTTGCGGTTTGCGCCGCCCATGAGCGCCTTGGCGTCGTCATAAAGGCCAGGGTCGTTGATCAAAGCGCCGAGCGTGCCGGTCCCGTTGTTCACCTTCTCCGTGATTCCGTTCAGATTCCGAATGATGCCCTTGAAATGCGCGTCGTTGAAACCTGCGTTCAACTTACTTGAGACCGCGGCCAAGTTCTGCGCGGTCGCGGCAAGGCCCGAGAAGAGCGCTTCGCTCCGTCCCTTGGCCTCGAGAGTTTTTAGCAAGCGGTCCAGGCTCTGCGAGATCGAGTTGAGCGAAATCATGAGCTGGTCGCCGCGGTTCAGGAACTGACTCAGGTCCTTGCTCGGACGCTGGGGGATCTCGGCCTCGTTCGGCACCTGTTCCTGCGCGCGATCACCTGGCGTGATCATGATGTACTTGTCGCCGAGCACGCCTTGGGTCGCCATCTCGGCTTCGGAGTTCTTGCGCACCCAGTCCGCGTACTTGCGGGCGACCGAGACGGTGACCAGGATGTTCTGCGCGCCCGAGTCCAGATCGATATCCTCGACCGAGCCGACCGCCATCCCAGAGAGCACGACTTTCGCGCCCGGGATCAGCCCTTCGACGCTCGTGAAGTGAATCTTGTATTTGTTCGACCTCGAAAAGAGGTTCTCCGTGCTCCCCAGCACCAGAATGGCCAGCATGAGGAGGCCGGTGCCGATGGCGACGAACAGGCCGACCTTGATCTCGATCTCGAGCTGCTTTTTCATGATTATTGTTCCACGCTTCCTGAGATGAATGACAGAACGAGCGGGTCTTTGGATTTCTTGAGATCCTCGACCGTCTCGTTCACGTAAATCTTTCCGTTGTAGAGGATCGCGATGCGATCACAGATCTCGAAGGCGGCCGGGATGTCGTGGGTGACGAAGATCCCGGTGATGCCTTCCCCTTTGAGAGTCTTGATGTTGTCGAGGAGCCGCTTGGTGTTGACGGGGTCGAGTCCCGCGGTCGGCTCATCGAATAGGATGATGTGCGGCTCGAGGATGGTCGCCCGGGCCAGGCCCGCGCGCTTCTGCATGCCGCCCGAGAGCTCGGCCGGCAGCAGCTCATTGGAGCCCTTCATATCGATCAACCCGAGCATGCGCTCGACCTTCTGCTTGATCTCGGATTCTTTGAGTTTCGTGTGCTCTCGAAGCGGATAGGCGAGATTCTCCTCGACAGTGAGCGAGTCAAAGAGCGCGCCGTTCTGGAAGACGTAGCCGATCTTCTGGCGGATGCGCATCAGCTCACGCTCCGTGAGCTCGGTGAGGTCCATGTCTTCGAAAAGGATTCGTCCGGCGTCGGGCTTCTCAAGCCCGATGATCGAGCGCAGGATCACGCTCTTGCCGGTGCCCGAGCCGCCGAAAAGGCCCAAAATCTCGCCCTTGTTCAACTGGAGGGAGACGCCCTGGTGGACCTTCTTCTCGCCGAAGGCCTTGTGGACGTCCTCGATTCGGAGCACGGGTTGGGTCTCGCTCGCTGCTTTAGCCATCTCCTCACGCATCAGTGTTTGGGGTAAACCGTGAGGATGAAGACCTTAGTCATGAAGAAGTCACTGACCATGATGAAGATGCTCGAGGTGACCACGACCCAGGTGGTGGAGTTGCCGATACCTTGCGTGCCGCCCTCGGTGTTCAGGCCCTTCCAGCAGGCAGTCACCGAGATAAAGAACGCGAAGACAACCGTCTTGGCCATGCCGGTCAGTAGATCGTACATGCGCAGGGTCTCGATGACCTTCTCGAGAAAGTACTGAGTGTTGATGCCGATATCGTGAACCGACACCATCATCGCCCCGAATAACCCGATGAAATCGGCGAACAGGGTCAGGATCGGAAGGGCGATCAGCGCGGCGAGGACGCGCGGTATGACAATTCGTTTAACAGGGCTCGTGCCCAGCGCCCGGATCGCGTCGATCTGCTGAGTGACCTTCATCGAGCCGACTTCTGACGCGATCCCCGAGCCGATGCGACCGGCGACGAGGAGGCTGGTGAAGACCGGGCCCATCTCGCGCGCGATCGTGAGCGCGACGAGCTTTGGGACGTAGAGCTTGCCGCCGAATTTGGCGAGGCCGTAGCCGAACTGAAGCGCCATTACGGAGCCCGTCGCGAGCGCCGTCACGGTGACGAGCAGGAAAGATTGGATGCCAATGGCGAAGACCTGGTCGATGATCAGACGGAAGTAGTAAGGAGGCCGTACCATCTCGCGCGCGACCTGGAGGCAGAGCACGCCAAATCCGCCGAGGAATC
>JAYVOO010000253.1:0-6817 GCA_043757905.1 Oligoflexia bacterium | reverse complement strand
TCGATCCCAAGCAGCAGCTTCGTCGTCGCGGCATCCGGGTTCTTGATCGTCTGCGCCTCATCGAGAATCGCCGTCTCCCATTTCTCCGCGAGCAGGCGGTCGCGGTCCAGACGCAAAAGCCCGTACGTGGTGATTGTCACGTCAGCCTGTGGATCAAGCTTCCTGCCCGCCCCATAATAGCGTGCGACCTTTAGGTCGGGCCGAAACTGGCGAATCTGATCTGACCAGCTATGGAGCACGCTCGTGGGCGCGACCACCAACGTGCGCCCACGGACAGCGCAAAGCGCCTGGAGCGTCTTGCCCAAACCCATATCGTCCGCGAGCAACGCGCCCATCCCCGCGTCCCGGAGGAAACAAAGCCAGTTCACGCCCTGCACTTGATAATGGCGAAGCTCAGCCGCGAGATCGCGCGGCAGCTCGGCCACCGGGATCTTCTCGAAATCCTGGAGCCGCTCGCGCAGGCGCTTGAGCGAGTCCGCGAGGCCGCCGCCCATCTCCTCGGTCAGTTCCGCTAGCTCTGGGCGGAGATAAGCGGGAACCTGACCCGCGTTCTCGTCGCGCGCGAGCAGGAGGCGTAGAATGCGCGATCCGAAGCGCGCTAGCCAATCGACCGGCAGAGGAGCGTAACCTCCGCCTAAGAGGGGAACATAAGTCTCGCCTGCTTTCCAAGCGCGGAGAACACGCGCGGGATCGGCGGCGCCCCCCCCAGCGGTCTTGAACGAATAGTTGAAGCCCTGGTCATCGGCGAGAAAGTCGGGAAGAAGCGCGGAGTGCAGGGAAAAATCCCGTGCGCCCTCGCCACGATGATCCCAGGCGCGCGAGCGCTGAATAAAATCAACTGCGGCCACTCCCCGGTACTCGACGCGCTGGCCCGGCGTGAGATGCAGCTCGCTCTGAAGCCTGCGCAGGAGCTGTCGCTCGGCCTCGGGATCCTTGAGCGCGTACTCCGACGCGTAGGAGAGAACAGGCGTCACGCTCAAAGTCTCCTCGCCGCTTTTCTCCAGCCGGAGCACCATTTGCGGGGGCTCATGCGTGAGAGTGGGAAGCTTTCGCGCCAGGACCTTGAGCGGGATCTTCTTTTCGAGCGCAGGCAGGATCTCCGAGACGAGAGATGCCACTTCGGGAGAACTGAACCAGCGCCCGGGAGCACGAAGCCAAACGCGCTCTTCCTGGGTCAGGCCGGGATCCTCGAGCATGCGGAGCACGCCACTCGCGAGAACAGCGCCGTTCTCGAAGATCTCCGTGATCGCCTGATCCTCGACGCCGATCAGCCGAAATCCACCGGCGTCGTCGCGCAGTTCCGCGTGCAGCCCGCGCGTCGGCGTTCCGAGCTGCACGGGGGCGGAATCGAGCTCCACCGATGGGTTGGATCGAAGCGCTACGAAGAGCCTCCCTAAAGTCGCGCGGTCCACGCGGTTCTCCCGGCGGTCGCCGACTCCGAGCGCGTGATCGACGGCGAAATCGTCCTGAGTGGCAGCAAGCTTTCGGCCCGCGATCCTACCCGAATCAATCCCGCCGACCAGGCGAACGAGCGACTCTTTCAGCTCCGTGTCGCCGACCCAACGCTCGAAGGCGAGTGATTTTCCGACGCGAACGAACCGGTAGCGGATCGGCGCGCTTGAAGCGTCGGCTGCCTCTGGCTTCAGGCCCACCTTGAGCGCAGCCACTGCGGCGGCAATATGGGCGCACGGCTCGACACGGTCGCCACAGTCACAAAAATAATCTTCCTCATCCGGCCAGAGGCTCACTTTCGGGCTGACCGCGCGATCTGTCACTTTGATCCGGAGAATGATCTCGTCCGGTCGCTCAGAGTCGATTCTCACCAGGTTGTCGCGTGCCCAGGCAACACCTTTCGACCAGATGCCGGGCAGGCACGCCTTCTGGACGGTCAAATAGAAATCCTGGAGCTCGGAGGGGTTCATGATCGCTGCCGACTCTAACGGATCGCCTGCGCCAATTAAAGGGTTCCTTGGCGCCCTCTTGTCCCTTACACTGGGAGGAATCTATGCTTGGACTCGTTTTGACAGCTGGCGGAGCCCGTGGCGCCTATCAGGCGGGAGTGCTCAAGCGAATCGGAGAACTTCCGCGGTTGAGCGGCCAGCCCTCTCCTTTTTCCATCGTCGCGGGCGCGTCGGCCGGCGCGATCAATGTGGCCAAGATCGCTTCTGAGAGCACCCGCTTCGCGGAGGCCACGCGAGGACTCGCCCAGCTCTGGGCCGACCTGAAAGTGAATGACGTCTTCCGCACCGATCCGATAGCGCTCGGCCTGGGAGGAGCGCGCTGGCTCAAAGACCTTTCGCTCGGCGGGATATTCGGAGGCGGCGGGGCGCAGTCGCTTCTCGATTTCTCGCCGTTGCGTGGATTTCTTTCCAAGAACCTGGCCATGGACGGGATCGCGTCCGCCATTGCGAAGCGCCACCTTTATGCCGTCGCGATCTCGGCGACGAGCTACTACTCCGGACAGAGCTTCACGTTCATCCAGAGTCAGCAAGGGCATCCACTCTGGGAGAAGAGCCGGCGGACCGCACTCTCGGTGCGGCTCGAGGTGGATCACGTCTGGGCATCCTGCGCGATTCCGGTCATCTTTCAGCCCGTTCAGCTCGAGACGAGCGTCGGAAGCTTCTATTTCGGCGACGGAGGATTGAGGTTAGTGGCCCCCTTCAGTCCCGCGATCCGGCTCGGCGCACATAAGATCTTCGCGATCGGGATCCGGTGCCAGCGTTCGGCGGAGGATCGCCTGCGTGCGGGACTTCTCGAGACGCGCTCCGGAACGAAAGCCGAGCTACCAAAAATGAAACGCCCGCCGCTTGCGCAGGTTTTCGGCGTCACTTTGAACTCAATTTTTCTCGACCATCTCGACACGGATCTCGACCATCTAAAACGCATGAACGAGCTGATCACGTCTTGCGGCGGAGCGGTCGCGATGTCCCAGACCAAAGAGCCGATGCGAGTACTGCGTCCCATGGTGATCAATCCCTCGCAGGATCTCGCGAGCGTGGCCGAGCAGTTCGCGAGCAAGATGCCCAAAGTCGTCAGCTACTTCATGGAAGGCCTGGGCACCGCGAAATCCCAGAGTGCGGATCTGATGAGCTACCTGCTTTTCGACTCAAAATACACCAAGGCATTGATCGATATCGGCTACCACGACGCAAACACGCGGATCGACGAAATCGAGCAATTCCTATCCTCTTAGCGTCAAGTCCGACGCAGCGCTCACCGAGACGTTAGGGTGAGGTTCGTCACTTGAAATTGACCGTCGTAATCTTGACTGCCACCTGCCTGATCTGGGAAAGCGTCGCGCTCTCTCCGGGACCCGCGCTTGTCCGCTCACCTGCGTCGCGGGAGCCTCGGCATGAGCAAGAAGATTTCAATTTCGTCGATCTGTACTCAAACGCACCCATCGCCAATGGCTTTTTCGATCTGATCGAGCCGACGGGTGGAGGCTGGGGCCATGCGTACTACCTCCAGGTTCACGGCCAGCTCGCACCGCGCACCTTCTCGATGAAGTTCCGCAGTCACAACCGCTGGCGCGCCGAGAAGTTTACCAAGGCTGGGCTGCTCGAGAAAGACCGACACGCTCTACTGAGGATGACGGCCAATAGCAATCACCCGATGTCGATGGCTGAAGTGGAGCATTACCTGCGGATCAGCGCGCTGACCCACGTCGATCAGACACTTTACGCGAACTTCGTCGGCTTACCCGATAACGGCAGGGAGCGCGAAATCATCGCCATGCTCAAGCTCGTGCGCGGTCACCGCTACTCCGAGAACTACCAGTCTGCGCAGCTGCCTTGGATGCACGATTTCAAGGTGCTCGCGAAGACCGTGGACCGTTCGAAAGAGCAGTTCATCTACGAGTTCGCGCGCGGGTCGAACGACGGCGACCCCGAGCTCTTTCGTTTCTGCTTTGCCACGCTGGTCAAGGAAGCCGCCGCCGACACCCTGACCCGCGGCGGTCGGCTCGACGACGCGTTTATCTACATTCATACCGTGCGACCCAGCACCGAGCGCCACTTTACGCGCAACTTCCCTTGGAAAGTTTGGGCACGCCCGGCGGATGGCCACACCATTCTCAAGGTATCCATCGCCGACGCGATCAACGATAAGCAGTTCCGGCCTTGGGAATATTCCGATATCCTGCACGACCAGATCCGACTCATGGCGCCGGCGCGGCCTTCGGATGTCATGACGTTCATGCACGACGTGACCGGCCGTTCGGAAAAGAATTTCGAGCTGGCGGACGCGCGAGGCGTGATAGCCGCGCGCGTGGAGCTGCGCGACGACTCGCGCCTGACGGAAGCGCGGGCGCGCCTGATCGCGCGAGATTTCGGAATCGAGTGGCGGAAGGTGGAGATCGCCGCGCGAGTCGGCGGTTTGAACCGCATGATTTACGGCCGGGAGTCGGATGAGCCACCGGATGGGCGCGATCGCGGCCGCCTCGAGCTCGAAAGTCTCCGAAGCAATCTCACGCTCGAGGAAATCGATTATCAGCCGGTACTCGATCACTACCGAAGCGAGTTCCGAGAACTCAAAGTCCAAACCGAGGCGCGCGGGCTGAGGTTGCAAGACTTAGGTCTGCCGGAGGGTTTCTCCGAGGACACGCTCCTGGCGGGCCTGGAGCTTGGCGTCGCCACCCGCCTGCACTCGAAGCCGCCGATTCAGATCACCACCAGCAAGAAGCAGATCGAGAGCTCGGCGCGAGAGCGACTGACGAAGCTCAAATCTCCGCTCTTGAAGCTGCGCGAAGCGTCGAAAGTGCCGCGCCGCCGCTGGGTTTGGTGAGCGCGCACGGGCATGCCCGCGCCTGACGGGCGTCTTTAGGGGTGGGTTGCGACGTCAGTCAGGCGCAGGAGCACACTTGAAACGAAACCAATCAGAACTGGACGGTCAGAGTGTTCACGTCAATCGAGCTCTGGACCTTGAACGTATCGACCGCGCCCTGGCCGCTAGCGGGCGTTTCACGATTGGCCTTGATGATGACGGCGGCCACTGGAGTCCGGCCCGCGCCAGCCTGGGTCGAACCGGAGTAGCAGGACTTGGTCACGAGGTAAGTGGCATCGTAACCGGTGTTGTGCTGGAACTTGTCGACCGTCGAGAAGGAGTCGAGCTTGACCGCTTTCAGATCGCTGTACTCTTTGCCGTCCTGGCCGATCGACATGAAGTCGCAAGCCGGTCCGAGGTTGCTTGCAGTGAAGAACTCGATGGTCTTCTGGGAGAGATCGCCTTCGCGGCTGGTGTCGAGGCCCGGGCAAGATTCCACCGGGGTGCCGGCGAAAGCGGAGAGGCTGGAGAGGAAGAGTGCGGATAAGATGAGATTTTTCATGACGGAAGCTCCTGAGTCAGTCCTCCGGGAGGGAGGCGCGGTTATCGGTCCATTTCGGTCTTGAGCGGGTTTTAATCGAATTGACTCATGCTGTCAACTTAATTGTCTTTATTTCAATTGAAGTGACAAAATGTCCACTAATAGTTGATGTTCTTCTGATTTAAGCCGATAAATAGGGAATGGCGAAATCGGAACCCCGAAAGCGGGACAAAGAAAAGACCAAAGGGGCCATCCGCCAGGCCGCCCTGGAGTGCTTCACGGAGAATGGCGCCGACCGCACGACGATGCTTGAGATCGCCCGCCGAGCCCAGGTTCCGCATTCGCTCGTCCACTATTACTTCGATTCGCAAGAAGAGCTCTTCGCCGAAGTTTTTGAAAGCGTGGTCTCCCATATCCGCGAATACGTCACGCCACCGCTCGAGAAGATTGGCGCGACCCCGGGCGAGGCGCTGATGGGCTATGTGCGCGCGCATTTTAAATGGGCGCGCGCCTATCCCGCAGAGTTCGCGATCTGGCTCTATTTCTACTACGCGGCAGTGCTAGGTGAGCGTTACCGGAAATTGAACGCCGGCATTCAGGCCGCAGGCAATCTCCGCATCTCGACCGCGCTCTATGCAGGCCTGCGCACCGGCGAATTCCACCTGCCCGCGAAAGCCTCGATCGAAGGTGTCGCGCTCGAGATCCAGTTTGTCATGACCGGCGCTTGGGTGATGGCCGCGACCAGCAACCCGCCCCACCAGAAAGAGCACTATTTGCGCGCTGAGCGCCAAGTGCTGGCGCTCTCCGGCGCGAAAGTCCTCAAAGCCTAGCGCGACTCCGTCGCCATCACGCGCTCGCCGGTCCCAGCGTCGGCCTCGACCGTGAAGCGGATGCGCCCGACCTCGCGCGCGTCTTCCGTCTCGACCTGCACGCGCCATTCGCCCGGCTGGAAGTTGGCTTTCCGGGTCACCGCGCGGTAACCCTCCTCGCGCCCGCCCACGACCGGAAGCGGGATCGCGTCGGCCGAGATCCAGCCCTGCCGATCGTCGTGGAAGAGCCATCGCACCTGGAGCTTGTCCTTGAAACGGGAAGGAGAGAAGATCTGCGCGAAGCAATGGATCGTGTCACCGGGCCGAGCCTGGAAGTCCTGATCGCCATGCTGCCAGAATTTCCACGCGGGCCGATCATAGCTGAGCAGATACTCGCCGTTCTCTTCGCGCTTCACATCGTGATAGATGCCCATGAATTTGACCGAGAGTGGAACTGGCGGGATCGCGTGCAGAAAGTAGAGCGCGATGAAAATCAGGTTCATCGCCGCGAACGGATACGTCAGATGCGTCGTCAGTAGCCGGGGACGGGCCGCGAAGTGGGACCGAAGCGCGCGGAGGAAAAGGCAGAACACGACGACCGAAGCGAGCATCGCTAGCGTGAACGCGAAGAGCCCCATGAAACCGAGCAGGATTGGAACCAGCCCGACGAGGTAAGAGACCAGGCAGAGGCTCCAGAGCGCCATAT
>JAYVOO010000252.1:0-1872 GCA_043757905.1 Oligoflexia bacterium | reverse complement strand
TGAAATCGCGGGAATAGTCGTAAAATGGCTCTAGAACCCGGAGCTTGTCCGGGAAAAAGTATAGGGTGAAAGGCAGTGCGGCACCGCTCTCCGGGGGTGCTTTTTACGGGAAGGAGATTCGATGTCAGTTCGGTACGCGCCCTCGCCGACCGGAATTTTCCATATTGGTAATTTAAGAACTGCGTGGATCTCAAATCTCTTCGCGACGACGCTCGGCATGCCCTGGGTTGTGAGATACGAGGACATAGATCAGCCTCGCGTGGTCGCCGGCTCGCGCGAGAGGCAGCGCGAGGACCTCGAAGTGCTGGGGCTTGTCGCCGACCGCGAAAGCCTGCAGAGCGAGGCGGCCGCACGTCACGAGGCACTCTTTCGCCAGGCGATCCAGTCGGGCGACGTTTATCCTTGCTCCTGTTCGCGCCGCGAAATCCAGGACGAACTGGCGCGGATGGCGAGCGCCCCGAACAGCGCCGTTTCTCCGGAGGCGCCGATCTATAATGGCCGCTGCCGGAAGGCCTCCGATCGCCCGGCGACCCAGCACTCGACTCTGGCCTGGAGGTTCCGTAACCCCCTCGAGTCTGCGGGACACCAGGATTTCATCATTGGACGGACGGGACGTACGGGCCACTCGAATCCCGCGGGCGAGGACTTCGTGCCGGGATATCACTGGGCCTGCGCGATCGATGACTTCGACGGCCGGCATGCCCTCTTGGTGCGCGCGTCTGACCTTCTCCACGCGATCCCGAGCCAGCGGCAGATCTTCGAGTGGGTGGGGCGGTCGTCAGCCGAAGAGCGGCCGTATCCTGCTGTCTTTCACTGCTCGCTCGTCACCTCGGACGACGGACATCGCTTGGAGAAGAGAACGCAAGGCGTGACGCTCGAGCAACTGGCGGAGCGGGGCACGGGAATCGATAGGGTGCTGCAGGCGTTTAAGGCGAGCTTTGATCCGCAAACGATCGCAGCCTATCTGCCGGGAAAAATTTGGGGCGAGAGCCGCGCCGAACTCAAGCTCGGAGCGCTCGGGCTCCAAGCGCCCGAACTTTGATTAGATGAGCTCTTCGATTTTGAGCGCACGCTGAACGGCAGGCCGGGCTTTCACGCGCTCCATATACGCGACCAGCGTCGGGAACTTCGAGAGATCGATCTTGAGGAAGCCCGTCCAGTTGAGCACCGTGAAGAGGTAGGAGTCAGCGATCGAATAGCCAGTGGCGAGGAGGAAGTCTTTCTTGCCGATCATATCGCTCACAACCTGGAATTTTTTGTCGAGGTCCGCGAGGCCATAGGTGCGGATGTCTTCGAGCGCGGCCGGGTTCTTAGAGATGTAGTTCAATCCGAAGAGAATCCCGAAGCCTTTGTGGACTTCGGACGAAATGAAATTGAGCTTCTCCTGAAGGTGGTAACGCTCGAGAGTCCCGGCCTTCGGAGCGAGGCCGGCTTCCGGCTTCAAGTCCGCTAGGTACTGCATGATGACCGCGCCTTCGGTAAGCGGCTTGCCGTCGTCGAGCAGGAGCACGGGCACGGCTCCCATCGGATTAAGTGCCTCGAAGTTTGCGGGCGGCGTGGAGAAGTCGACTTCGATGAGCTCATGAGCGAGGCCAAGCTCTTGGAGAACGATATGGGGAGCGAGTGAACAGGCGCCGGAGGAGTAGTACAGTTTCATCCAAATAACTTATTTCGAAAGTCCCGGGCCTGCAAGCGCTTAGGCGCTCCTTGACCAATAGTGATCCCTCCTTCGTCCACAGCGAAGAGCGCGCCCGTCACGTAGCTCGCTTCGTCAGAAGCCAAGAATGCGTACGCATTTGCAATCTCTTCCCGCGTGCCACGGCGCACGAGAGTCGTGGCGTCGATGCAATTCCCCTTCTTCTTGTCCATTGG
>JAYVOO010000251.1:0-1879 GCA_043757905.1 Oligoflexia bacterium | reverse complement strand
TTTCGTCTTCGCAGATGAGCTGGTTAATTATAACGGAAATTCTCGCTGCGTTCGTCGTGCCGACCCTGGGCGTGTTCGCATATTACATCCGACTCAGTCGCGCGATCGACCGAATGCCGGCGGAAATTAAAATGAATGTCTTCGAAAACACGCGAAAAGCCGCCTGAATGCTTTCGCCCCGGGCGATTCCGGGATAGCCTCAGCGACGCTTGAGCAAATCCTCTCCCCTGCCACTCGCCCTTCGCCAGCTCGTCAAGGATTCCGTCGCCGAGCTCGGCGGCGTGATCCGAACTGAGTTGGGCCCGCATGCCTTTCGTCGCATCGAGCGTCTGCGCAGGCGGATGGCGGATTTGCGACAGCTTGGCGCCAATGAGACCCACCGCGCGCTGAAGGCTGAACTCAAGTCGCTCGACAAGTTGCAACCCAGGGAACGGCTCGAAATCGCTCACGCCTACTCGCTGATGCTGGAACTGATGAACGCCTGCGAGAACGCCTACCGCTCCCACCGGATCCGCCAGACGCTCGGCAAGGACGCCGCGACTCGGCACGGCTCGGTGACTTTCGTGCTGACGGCGCATCCCACCGAGGCGCGCTCCCCTGGGAACATTGAGATCTTCCACGAGGTCCAGGAGGCGCTGATTCGCGTGCTGGACAACGGTTACGCGCGGGAGCGCGCGGCGCTCCGGCATCTATTGCACTTGAGTTGGAAGCTCTTCATCGCGCGTACGCGGCGACCGAGTGTTCAGGACGAAGCCGGTCACATCTATTCGATCGTCCTGCGCGAGGAGACGCTCGTCACGCTTCTCGAGATGAACCGCGCGCTCGCACGGATCCGGATTCGTAGCTGGGTGGGCGGCGACAAGGATGGCCACCCGGGGGTCAGCGACCGAACGATGCTCCAGAGCCTGCAGCTTTCGCGCACGGAGATTCTCAAATTCGCCCGGCGGCGCGCGAAGGAGATCCGCGACGCAATTACTCTGATCCGCGCTGAACCTAGGCTACTGGATTCGCTCCGCCGCTTCGAGGAGGCGATGAGTGCGATCGTGCGCCTCACTTCAGGCGACGGCGCGCGCGTCACGCCGCTCAAGCGCCGGCTAGATTCGCTAGGCCGCGACTATCTCAAGGAAATCGGTGAGACCCATCCCTCGCTCACCAGCCTGCGCTCGCTCTGCGAGCTATTCCCGGCGTGGGTCGTGCCGCTCGAGCTTCGGGAGTCATCCGACCTGATCCTGATGGCGGCGAGCGATCCAGGGCTTGCGATCTCTCGTATGCTCCGCCTCCTGGCGCAATTGTCCCGAGGCGGCCTCGCGACGGACTACGCTGCGGGCCTCATCATTAGCCAGTTCGAAGAGCCAGCGCATTTCGACGCCGCCCAGAAGCTGATTGCCCGGGAGCTCGGCTCCTCTTCGCCTTTGCCGGTCATCCCGCTCTTCGAACAGGCTTCCTCGCTTCGAAACGCTCCCGCCGTCTTGAATACGCTGCTGAAGCGCCGGGATCTCCTGAAACGCATCCGCTCGCGCTGGGATGGGCAGATGGAGATCATGCTCGGGTACTCTGACTCCTCCAAGGAGATGGGCGCGTTTCCGAGCCGGCTCGCGGTGTCGGAGACGATGCGCAAGCTCGACGCGAAAATTCGCTCGAAAGGGCTCGTCCCTGTTTTCTTCCACGGTTCGGGGGGAAGCGTTGACCGGGGTGGCGGCTCGATCGAGGAGCAGATCGCGGCCTGGCCCCGGAGTGCGCTTGAGCATTACAAGGCCACGATTCAGGGAGAGATGGTCGAGCGCACGTTCGCAAGCCCCGAGATCACGCGCAGCCAGACCGGAAAAATCCTCGAGCGCTTCGCTCATTCGCGGCCCAAGCCGATCTCGCATTCCGCACA
>JAYVOO010000250.1:0-1885 GCA_043757905.1 Oligoflexia bacterium | reverse complement strand
GTCGCTCACCCTCGCCTCGGGCAATGCCATGGCCCACCCTGCTGAGGCGTTGGCTCCGGCCCTGGCAGGATACCCCGTGCAAGTGTCGCTTGCGCTCCATCAGATCTCCGAGAATTCCGGGTACCAGGCGGTCGACGATCAGCTCGCGAAGCTCCAGATCCGCGCCTCGGGCCTCGTATCGATCGCGACGCAGTCCTTTCAAGGCGATCGCACCTATTACAATGTCCGCGTCTACTCAACTAATGGTGACGGTGTTCTCACGCCTGAAGCGCTGATCGAGGGATACATCGTGGGCGGCGACGAGTTCACAAACTCCACCCCAGGGAAAGCTCGCTTCGTCTCGCTGAACTGAACTGAACTTTCGACACTTTTGGGGAGGGGATCCATCCTCTCCCCTGAACTGAATAGATCAGAGAGCAGTCTTGACCGCTAGAAAGGCCTCGAGCTCCCGCTGTATCCATCGGATGGGGACGTCGGCTTCGCGGCTTTTTCGGTACGAGAAGCAGATCTCGTGCTCTCCAAACAAATTTTTAAACCCGGGAGGCGCCGCCAGCCGCTTGAGCTTGGACTGGGCGCCCTTCCGTTCTGCTACTCGCGTGGGCAGCGCAGCAACGCCTAGACCCTCCTCGCAGAGCGCCAATACCGTCTCGAAACTCTCACAGGCCAGTAAACCATTGGACGAAATCCCCCGTTCTTCCAAATGCGCGCGCAAGGACTTGCCCTCGGAGCTCTGGGCTTCAGGGACCGTGATGCAGGTAGAAAGATTGGTCTTCGGGGTTTCCGTACTCACATAGATCCCGAAACTGTCTCTGTAGAGAGGCTGGGAGACGATACCCTTAGAAACGGGAGGATTCACGCTCACGATCATGTCGAGACGAGAAGCCTTGAGATCTTCGATCAATTGTCGGCTCGAAGCAGTGCGCAGGCTTGCCTTGAGCGCTCGCTGCTTCTTGCCCAAGTGAGCAAGAAATTTTGGGAAAAAATAGATCGCAATGCTGTCGTAGGTGCCGATCAAGATTGAGGGCTCGAGCCGCGCATCCCCATGAGCGAGCAGGCCCTCGACCAGGGTGGCGTCCCGGATGACTCGCTCCGAGAATTCAAACAACTTCCAACCATGGTTCGTGACCTCGACTCCGGCCGGAGTTCTCACGAGCAGCCTGCAATCGGTGGCGCGCTCGAGTGCCGCGATCGCGCGCGAAAGAGCCGGCTGGGTCAATCGGAGGCTGATTGCCGCCTTCCGAAAAGATCCGGCCTTAACGACAGCATTATAGGACAAGAGCTTTTCCAAATGCGCCATCAGCTGCATCTTCGTTCCCCCTGAGTTCCTTCTACCATATTTACCTACTTTTGGAGTTGCCACCCCGACTACGAAGGAACGTGGCTCCGATTAGAAAGTTTTCCATGCGACATTGCCTTTCTCGAAGGTCAGCTTAAAGTTCCATGTGACCTCAAAGGCACCACCGATCGAGTTCAGGGTGAAGTTACGACTCAGCCTGATGGAGCGGTAAAACTGCTTTTGATCTCTTTAGGCGCAAGCAGGGCTTCCTATCCCAGACCTAGCCCTGCCACCCCCTGCCCTGGACAATATGCCCAGAAGTTTTGCGACCCGTCTGGGTTAGATCCCCGCGACCCCTTTACTGGTCGACAGACAGAGCACAGACCAGCTCCAGACAGAAATAGCTTTAAATGGGAGGAGGAGTGGGGAGTGATGGGGAACCGAAAACAACCTCAAATCCGAGCTGGATCACTGCTCATAAGACCGTTTTGTTGTTTCAGTCGCTTAGGATTTGCTCGATTCGGAAGCCTTTTAAAATGGCTGCCCAAATCCTAGAGTGGTCGAACCATTGGTAGACATCCGAGAGCATGAGTTTCAATGGGTTAGACC
>JAYVOO010000249.1:0-6878 GCA_043757905.1 Oligoflexia bacterium | reverse complement strand
GTTGTAATCGTCGACTCCGACGGCAAGACGCTCTCGAAGAACTCCTCCGACCCACTGAGCGCCGCCACCGCCTCCCAGCTTGATTTCCAGCAGAAGATCGAGGGCGAGTTCGAGAAGCGCATTGAAGCCATGCTCTCTCGCGTCGTCGGCGACGGGCATGTTGTCGCCCGCGTCTCGGCCGAGCTCGACTTCTCTCAGACGAGTGAGACCCAGACCACTTACGACGGTGATGCTTCGGCTGTCCATTCGGTCGAGAAGAGAAGCGACTCGATGACCGGCTCGCGTCCAGCCCCTGGCGGAGTCGCTGGCGCGCAGTCAAACACTCCCGGCGGTACCGGTAACGGACCGGCGGAGTTTAAGACCGACACGCAGAAGCAGAACGAAGTCACGAACTACGACGTGCCCCAGACTGTCCGCCGCACCACGAAGCCATCTGGCACGGTGAAGAAACTCTCAGTCGCCGTAGTCGTCGACGGCAAGACCGTGAAGACCGCGGGCAAGGACGGCACGGTCCTGACTAAGGTCGAAGCCTGGGCGCCTGAGAAGGTGAAGGAGTTCGAGGACATCGTCGCAAGCTCGGTCGGCTTGGACCGCAAGCGCGGCGACACGATCGAGATCAAGAACATCGAATTCACTCGCGAGGACTTCGAGGAGAGTCAGAAGCTCCTCAACGAGAAGGATCGCAAGGCTTACGTCCAGAACCTCGTGATCTACGCCGTCATCGGCATCACCATCGCGCTATTCTTCTTCTTCGTCATTCGCCCCTTCATCAAGTGGGTCACCGAAAACACGATCGACAGCGTCGATACTTTTCTGCCGCAAACGATCGAAGAGCTCGAGCGCATGCAGAAGTCGACGACCTTGGTCGGGCTCGAGGAGGCGGTGCCGGTGCTGCCCGAGAAGATCGACCCGGAGAAGATCGAAGGCGACATGCTCAAGGAGAAGATCGTCACCCTGGTGGATGCGAATCCGCACAAGGCGGCGCTCATCCTCAAGGACTGGCTCATCGACTCCGGACCGAAGATCGTCGGAGCCGAGAAGGAAGATAAAAAAGGCAAAGGCAAGGGCGACAAGACCGCATGATGACTTCACCACGGGAAAGGGCTGACCATGTCGTTTAATACCTACGAGGAACTGACCGGGATCGAGCGTTCCGCGCTGCTCTTGAACGTTCTCGGGAACAACGTCACCGCGCAGATCTTCAAAAAAATGAAGGACAACGACGTGAAGCGCCTGGTCTCGGCCATGGGGAACGTCACGAAAGTGCCCATTCCGGTCGTTAAGCAAGTGCTCGAGAACTTCTATACGGAGATCTCTGAAGAAGAAACGCTGATCTTCGGGCACGCTCAGGGCCGCGACTTCGTCCTGCAGACCCTGGGTGAAGAACGCGCGAAGACCGTCCTGGGCCAGCTCTCCGTCTTCGAAGGCTCCCGCACCCTCGAAGCTCTCGAGCTCGTCGATCCTCGTACGCTCTCGAACTTCCTCGTCAACGAACACCCACAGACCGTCGCCCTCATTCTGGCCCATCTCGAGCCGGACAAGAAGTGCGATGTCCTCAAGCGGCTGCCTGAGGCGATCCAAACCGAAGTCGTGCTTCGTATCGCGAACATCGACTTCATCTCGCCAAGTCTCATCGCGCAGGTCGACGAAGTCCTCAAGCAGGAGCTTGCGACCCTGGGCTCGATCGACACACAGCAATTGGGCGGCGTCCAGCCGATCGCCGAAATGCTCAACGTCATGGACAAGAACAGCGAGCAGAACATCATGGCGCGCGTCGAGGAGAAGGATCCTCAGCTCGCAGAAGAGATCCGCAAGCTCATGTTCGTCTTCGAGGACATCATCTTCATCGACGACCGCGGCATGCAGCTCCTCCTCAAGGACGTGGCCAACGACAAGTTGGTCATCGCCCTCAAGACGGCGCCCGAGGAGATCAAGGACAAGATTTTCAAAAACATCTCCAAGCGCGCAGCCGATCTTCTCAAGGAAGATCTCGAGGCGCTCGGACCGGTTCGCCTCTCCGACGTCGAGAACGCGCAGCAGGAAGTCGTCAACGTGGCCAAGAAGCTCGAAGCCGAAGGCAAGATCATCATCAGCCGCGGCGGCGACGCCGACGCGCTCGTATAGGTATAGAGATTCATGGGCAACGGGCATTTCAAGAGCGGGCTGGACATCCAGGTGAAGGAAGACGACGCGGGCAAGCATGATCCGCGCGTCGTGAAGATGGAGACCGAGCAGCAGCGCGAGCCGACCGTCCGCACTTTCGAGGCCTCGAAATTGAGGAAACCGGGAGAGGGCGACTACGCCGCGATCAAGGCGAAGTACGGCCCGCTAGCCGCGACCGACATGGACCGCGCGGCCCGAACGCAGAAAGACTCGCGCTTCCATCTCAATCCGCTCGTCAAGGATCCGCTCTCCGTCAATCAGGAGGAGCAGAGGGTGATCGAAGAATTGCTTCAGTCGCGCGTGAAGGCGCTCGACGCCGAAGTACGCACCAGCGCGCAGCGCGAGGGCTACGAGTCGGGCCGCGAGGCGGGGCACGCTGCCGCGTTCGCGGAGTTCGAGGCGGCCTGCGCTCCTAGGATCGCGAGCCTCGACCGCTTTCTCGTGGCTTGCGAGAGCGCCAAAGGCGACATGTTCAAGGCGAACGAGCGGCTGCTCATGGAGATGATCTTCCGAATCGGGAAGCTTCTTTTCCTCAAGGAGCTCAAAGCCGACAAGGATTACGTCCTGCGGCTGGCTTCCGAGCTCATCGAGCGGGTGGGCCTGAAAGACGGCGTGCGCATCTCGATCAGTCCCGAGGACGGTGCGACGCTCGAGGACTTCAAGGCCGCGCTGCAGGCGCGAATGAGCGGACTCACTAATCTGTCGGTTGAGGTCTCGGACCAGGTCCGCGGCGGCGGCTGCATTGTCGAGACGCAGATGAACGCGATCGACGCCAGCATCGAGACTCAGCTCGCCGGGATCTACTCGACTGTGTTCGGAAGTGGCGCCGAGGCCGTGAAATGAGTCTGGAGATCGGCCGCGCGAAGTACGACCAGCGCTTGAACCAGTCCTTGATCTATCTCGAGGCCGGCAAGATCACGAAGTCGCTCGGGCTGATTTACGAGGCGTATCTCCCGGGTGCGTCCGTGGGCAGCCTGTGCCGGATTCTCGCCGGCAAGGACATCCACTCGCAACAGGGTGTGGACGCCGAAGTCGTGGGCTTCAAGGACCGCAAAGTCCTACTCATGCCTTTTCACGACGTGACGGACGTGAACAACGACACGCTTGTGGTGCTTAAGAAGCGGCGCTCTTCGATCATCGTGAGCGACGCACTCCTGGGCCGCGTGATCGACGGAACCGGCGCTCCGCTCGACGGGAAAGGGCCGATCCTGCACTCGCAGCACGAGGCGGAGGAGCGCGCGCTCTACTCGGACCCAACCGACCCCTTGACTCGCGAAGTGATCACGGAGCCGATCGATCTCGGTATTCGCGCGGTCAACGGGCTTCTGACTTGTGCCAAGGGCCAGCGCGTGGCGATCATGGCCGGGTCGGGCGTTGGCAAATCCGTCATGCTTGGCATGATGGCCCAGAACACGAATGCCGACATCAACGTCATCGCGCTGATCGGCGAGCGAGGGCGCGAGGTGCGCGAGTTCATCGAGCGCGATCTCGGGGCCGAGGGCCTCAAGCGCTCAGTGGTCGTCGTCTCGACCTCCGAGAAAAGCCCGCTGCTCCGAATGCGCGGTGCCCATTTGGCGATGTCGATTGCCGAGCATTTCCGCGACAAGCGCCAAGACGTGCTGCTGCTCATGGACTCGATGACCCGCTTCTGCATGGCCCAACGAGAGATCGGCCTGTCGATGGGCGAGCCGCCGGCCGCCAAGGGTTACACCCCGAGTGTTTTCGCGCAGCTGCCGAAGCTGCTCGAGCGCGCGGGCACAGCGCCAGGAAAAGGCAGCATCACGGGACTCTTCTCGGTGCTAGTCGAAGGCGACGACATGGATGACCCGATCGCCGACTCGACACGCGCGATCGTCGACGGCCACATCGTGCTTTCGCGCAAGATCGCGCAGCGGAATCATTTCCCGGCCATCGACATCCTTCAGAGCGCGAGCCGCGTAATGCGCTCGGTGGTCAGCCCCGAGCACCAGGGATGGGCCGACCAGCTGCGCGAGTGGTACGCGCTCTACAACCAGGCCGAGGATCTCATCAATATCGGCGCCTACGTACGCGGCAGCAATCCCCGGATCGACATGGCCATTGCTGTCAACGATAGGATCACCGCTTTTCTCCGCCAAAGGGTTGACGAATCGTCCAGCTACGCCGAGACCGAGGCCGCGATGCACGCCATCTGCCGCTCGGCCGAGGGCATGGCCGGCGCACAGGCCCAAGTTAAACAGAACCGCTAGAAAGTGTCAGCGGTAGTCCATTGCGAGTGGCTGTTTACCAGTTACACTCTATTCTCCACACAACTAACCGGCAGGCGGTTGGCGCATCGGAAGCGCCGGCAGCACATTGACTGTTCCAAGGAGGGATCAATCATGAAACTTACAATATTCGCGGCTCTCGGCGCGTTTCTGAGCTTTTCTCAGGCCTATGCTTCCACTTCTTACTCGCAGCAGATCGAGGACATCGCCGGACGCTCGGCCTGCGCCAAGTACAGCTGGAAGAGTCGCGGCCATGCGCCGCAGGGTTACATGAAAGGCGTGGCGCTGAGCTTCGCACGCGGCGTCTGCCGGCTCCAGGCCTCTTCGGGCTCAGTCGCGACGCCCGCGCTTCTCATGAGCCTGGCTAACACCCGCGTGACCAGCAGGGACGCGGTCGCATACTACGAATCGCTGATGGATAAGCTGCGCTTCGAGATCGACCGCAGTGGGATGGAGACCCTGCGCTCGGTCTACACCCTCGGCCTCGGCCTGGGTATGCGCGAGAGCTCGGGCAAGTACTGCGAAGGCTGGGACAAGTCCGCGGGCTCGAGCCGCCCCTCGAGCGAGGCGGAGGCCGGGATCTTCCAGACGAGCTACAACTCCATGGGAGCCTCGAGCGAGCTGAAGATGCTCTATAACGAATACCGGGCTAACCCCTCGAGCTGCATGCTGGACGTGTTCAAGGAAGGCGTGAGCTGCAAGAGTCAGTCGATCCTCGGAAGCGGTGCAGGTGCGGAGTTCCAGAAGTTCGCTCGCAGCTGCCCCGCCTTCGCCACCGAATACGCGATGGTCGTGCTCCGGGTGCTGCGCAAGCACTTCGGGCCGATCAACCGCAAGGAAGCCGAAGTCACGGTGCCCTGCAACCAGATGCTGGACGACGTCCAGCGCCTAGTCGAGCAGGATCCGCGCGGCGCTTGCCAGGAACTGCTCTAAGGGATCACTCTCACTTCTGGACCTGCTCGTATCGGGCTTCGTAATATTGAGCCAGCCCTTGAAGGTATTGCTGGTCTCCGTACGCGACGATCTCGTGGATTTTCGAGTCGCGGGCCGCGAAGCTTGTTAGAAAGTGGTACCCCTCCAAGAGCCATGCTCGTTCGGGCTCGCCCCCGGTGGCCGGCCGACGGCGCAACAGAGCCTGGTAGTCGCGGACATCCGTGCTGGGCTCGTGCAGGTAGCTTTCTCGGTCAGCGGGGTCGCGCTGAAGGAGCGCGGCCAAGGGGCTTTTTGCGGACTCGATGTTGAGCTGCTTCACGGCATCGACGAGCGCGTGCATCTGAGCCTTGATGCTTGCCTCGGACTCGATGTGCTTGCTGCCACCCGACCACCAGATGTCTTTGCCAGGGTAACTTCCGTCGCCATAGCGGCCGTAGCGGTCAAGCGAGTGGACTAGGCCGAGCTGGGCCCGAAGAGCCTGCATAGCCAGCTCGAACGTGCGTTGGTAGAGAGCGTTTCGCGTGGGCTGGTCCGAGAGCAAGAGGGCGTCGGCCAGTTTCTCGGCATTGAACTCGATACCGGGAAACTGCCGTACGAGGAGAGGGATCCCGCCCAGCACCCGTTGGCGCGCTTCGAGGACCGCTTGGCGGGCGGGTCGATTCAAGAGATTCTCGTGGACCTGTTTTAGGCGGGACTCGATCTCTGCGCGCATCACGCGAAATCCTTCGACTTCGATCCACATGGGCGAGCCCGTGCGGTCGAGCAAGCCTTCGGCGTCCTCGATCGGCGCGGAGAGAGCGATCAGCTCGGCCTCGATCCGTTCGGAGGGGATGAAGAGGCTCTGATTTCGTGCCGGGAACTTGCTGCTATCGGCGTACACTCGGAGCGCGGCACCTAGGCGCTTGGACTGGATAGAGCGGGCGTGAAACTCGGGTGGGATTCCCGCCAGGAGTTCAGGCTTCGCCTGGACGTTGAACTGGGCGATCAGTTCACGGAGCTTCGTGATGCGCCACTCGATATGCTCTTCGTTGGCACTCGTGGGCCAGATGCCTCGGTCGGTGGAAATCAAGTTCTTGACCATCCGGCCCGAGATTCCGGCGCGAATCTCGGCAAAGGCGCTGTCGATCTCGTGGGAGTTCCCGAGCGTGAGCACTTCGGCAATCCGGTGGCGCTCCTCGGGCGCGAGTGAGTCGCGGCGGTAGTCTTCGGCGAAGCTCTGGTATTGGCTGGGATTGCTCGCCACGTAGAACTCTTGAGCGAAGTCGAGCTCGCTTGCGATCCGCAAGTATCCGTGCACCGTGTTCGTGATCTCTTTGACCGTATGGCGCCGCTCCCCGAGATTGAGCCAGTTCCAGCTCGAAATCGGTGCGCGTAGGGCGAGCTCATGGCGATGGGGCTCGGCGTGCGAACGGATGGCAAGCTCATGCGGATGGGCGTGGGCCGTCGCGAGCGAGTGTCTCGGAGTCAAGGCGAGTGGCAGGTGTTTCCCGAAAGACGCCTCCGCCACTTCGACATGAACCAGGATGAGCGGCAGCA
>JAYVOO010000248.1:0-6889 GCA_043757905.1 Oligoflexia bacterium | reverse complement strand
TCGATCGGGCGGAAATAGCGGGCTTCGGTTTTCATCTGGGCAATCATGTAGCGAGCGATTCCAGGATCCAGGAATCGAAGCATGATCTCGTTGTTCTTGAGGGCCGCCGACTCCGTCAGATTGTCGCAGCCGAGGAAGACGGTGTCACCGAACGTGGCCCATTTGCGATGCAGGTAGGAGCGCGCGTCGCGGGCACCGAGTTTCGCGAGGCGTTTCGATTCCTTCGCGTCCAGGCCGTGGACGTGAAGCCCGCCCAGGGAACCCGGTGCGGAGGTGGCGCTGAACAGCTGCTCGAGATTTTGGGCGGAAATCGTGTATGCGACTTTTCCCAGGATCGGAACAGTCTTGGCCAGTGCCGTGCGGCCGTTCGAATAGAGGTCGATCTCGGAGCCACCCCGGACCGCGGCGATGACCGATCGAAGGAGAAGCTTTGGGAAGCCGATAATGTAGCTCGAGATTGATCCGCTTCGAGATTCAAGCGCGGCCCGGCTCACGGCCGCGAGGGTATCGCTCGTCAGTTCGCCTCCGCGCGCCTCGACTTCCTGTTGAAGGAGCAGGCTCCGCTCGGGTACCGTCGTGTTAGGAAACCGTTCCTGGATCTGGGAAATTAGGTCATTCGAGATGAGCTGCGCTTCTTTCGGGAAGAACGCGAAGTCGTAGTTGAGATTGGCTAGCTCGGCCGCGGGAGTCGTGGCCCAACGGATCAGCTCCTCGCGCCGCTTGCGCTCCTCGGGGGTCTTGGTCAGCGGTGTCTTCCGCATTTCGAGAGTCGCGATTTCATTTTGTGCGGAGGGGCCGGACGGCAGCGGAGACTCGTTTTTCTTCGCGAAGTCGAAAGCTTTGTCTACGTATGCCTTAATGTCTGATCCGAGATACCGCTCCTCGGGTTTCAGCGGCCGGAGATAGACCGATGATTCGATCCAGCCGTCGGCATTGCCTGAGTTGTTCATCGTGCTGACGATGACGAGCTCATGGGCGGTGCCGCGGTTCAGGATCATGATCTTCTCATGGAAAAAGTCGTCCACCGAAAGGCCGAGTTTCTTCTTCGTCTCCAGTCTCAAGCGGTAGAGCTCGGGAGTCGAACCGCCGGCGAGAGATTCGGGGCTGAGAAGAGTTTTCGCGTAGTCGTCGCCGATCAAGACGCCCGCGATGGCGTTGGCGAAGCGGTCGTAAAAACCGCGCATCTTCGCGCCGTTTCGGACCGCCTCTAAGAGCGCGAGCGTGATGTGAGGCCCCACGTCCTGGCCGGTCGACTGGACAAAAGTCATGATCTCGATGCGAGTGGCCTTCTTGATCAGCTCTGCCCGGGCCTCGATCTCGACAGGCGTGGAATGGGCGATCGCCACGGCGGTGTTTTCGTTCGCGTGGTTCTCGAAGAACTGGGCTTGGACCGGGCGCGAACCGGCGAGGGCCGCGAGCAGGATCAATGTGAGTTTGTTCATGTCACCACCGGAGGTGGTTTTATACGCTATGCGTCATTTCGTAAAGAAAATATGACTTTTTGAGTCTTCTACTCTGAGTCAGCTATCAACTTATTAAGCTGAATTGGGAAAGGAGTTTTAAGCCCGCGGAATAGCGCCGGAGTGCTCGCGATTTTCCGAGCCATGGGCCGACCTGTTCGAGAGCTGGGCCTCGAGACGTTCGATCCGGGTCTTCAAGCGGTTGACCTCATCCTGGCTGGCCACACCGAGCTTTTTCAAGCTGTTCAGGATCTTCTCATTGGTAAAGTTCCGGCGGCTCTGGGAAAGGGGGCTTGAGACGAACTTCTTGGCGCGCGCGAGAGTCTCTTTCTCGAGGGTTTCGAGGAGTTTCAGGGACTCCTTCGCGTGACTGAGAACCTGTGACACCCGATCCCTGGTCTTCGTCGACTTCGTTTTCATAAGCTCTCCCCCTATTCGGTTTCGTATCATCGACAAGCCGCCCGGTCAAAGCACGAAGGCGCGGAATAATCGGATCATAACGGTGAGAGCCATGAAAAAAAGCACGACGGAGTAGGCCGAAATCAAGCCGTAGGCGGCCGAAAGAAATAGGTACCAGTAGAAGACGCCGACATGGAAGACCGTGGCCATCACTACGCCGACCGTCACGAAGGTGATCGCGCCTCCCAACAGCAAGAACATGTTCATCACGCGGTCCTCCCGACTTCCGCGCGTGCGGATCGCCATCCAAAGATAAGCCGGGGGCAGGAGCAGCAGCGTTCCGAGGTAACTGTTCTTGATCAGCGCAAGAAAAACGATGATCGTGAGGAACCCAGCGTGGAACGCCTGACGGATCTCCGCGTAGCCGATCGTGTCGTCGGGATCCGAGAAGAGCTTCTTCAACATCCAGTAAACCAGCCCAACCGCGCCGACCACGAGTAGGATCGCGAGGAAGTTCGGCGTGTAGAGCAGGAGTGACTTCTGGGTGGCCGGGAACGCCTCGTACTGGGTGATGATCCTGAGCTCAGGCAGAAGCAGGATGACGACGTAACCGAGAAGGAACGAAGCGAGCAGCGTCGCCATGTTCTTCGCCTCGTTCTGCAGCACGGTCATCGCCTTCGGCCGCGTGCGTCCGTCAAACGCCGCGCGGAACTTGACCACGCTGTAGATCAGGAAGGGGATGAATGCGAGGACGTGGAGGAGCGTGACCGCCCAGCCTTCGATGTAGAAGCCGCGGCTGATCTTCCAGTAAGAAGAGTCGCGGAAGTTCGCGGGCACTCGCGACAGGGCGTTCAGGCTGTAAATCAGCCGTTCTGCCGCCTTGCCGGGCGCCTCGAAGGACTGGGGCTCGATCGCCTCGGCGACGTCGAACTTCGTGTGGTGGAAGTGGGCCATCACGAAGGCGAAATGTTCGGGCTGGCCGACCCAGTTGAAGGCGGGGACACCTGCGGCGAGGAACGGGCCGTGATCGGCCGCGGGGATCTGGATGGCGCGCTGGATGAACTCGAGCACGCCTGTCATATCGTCAGCGACGACGGTCCCGAGCGAGCGCACGGAATCGAGCGCGAGCTCGCGGAGCCAAAGCGGCGTATAGCCCTGCTTGAGCCCGTCGCAGAGGGTAAGCACCTGCGTCTGCTTGCCGGGCGAGATAAAGTCGAAACTCACGGCGGCGATGATTTTGTCCGTGCGGTCAAACGTGCTGACGAAGGAGCGCGCTCCCCAGAACGCGCCGAACTCCTCGCTGTCGGTGAGAAGGAAGATCAGCGTGCGCTCGCTTTCCTGCTTGGCGAAGACACGTGCGAGCTCGAGCACCGTGCCGACACCGCTCGCGTCGTCCATCGCGCCCTCATCGGTCGTGTCGGTGATGTCGTAATGGGCGGTCACCACAACGATCTCGTCGGGATGCTTCGTGCCGCGCTTCTCGGCGTAAATATTCTCGAGGTCCAGATACTGGCGGCCGGCAATCGTTTCCGAGAACTGCATCCCTTGGGCTTGATAGCCCAGGCCGTTCAGACGCTCGCGGAGCCAGAGTGCGGCCTTTTTTCTAGGTTCCGCCCACGTCACGCGTCCGGGAAAGCCCTTCGCAAGCTGGACCATGTTGGAGTGGGCTTGCCGCGCATCGAATTGGAGGGGTTTGGAGGAAAGGGAATAGTGCTCGATCCGCTTGAGCGCCAGGCCGAACAGGAGCGCGCCCAAGATTGAGCAGACGAGCGCGCTTCGGGCGAAGAGTGTCCAGAGCGGCCAATCGGACAGCCGTGGACGGTTACGGGGGCTCTTTGGATCTCGGCCCTCCTTGAAGGCGGGCCTGGTCAGTCGGCGCGAGGGCATGCGGCTATTTAATCCGGAAGTGGCGAAAATTCCGTAAATAAATCATATAAATCCATAAAGTTGACCGAATTGATCTGGAATGATAAGACTGCGCCGGGCCGGCCAATGTCTTTTGACTTGGCTAGGGTCGGCAAATAGATGAAAAGACTGGCCAAACAATCGGCCTTCAATCGTGGGAACAAGTTTCTGATGCAAAGCAGCCTTTCAGCCAGATTCCGCCGCTCGGCCGCCCTCGGCCTCCTTTGCGTGACAGCACTGACCGGCTGTTCCCCAAGTGCATTCTTCGGGGACGGTAAGGACAAGCAGACTGAGAATCTCCCCACCTACCGCAAGGTCAATATCGCGTGCTCGGGCCTGCGTCTCGACAAGGCCCTGCTGGACACGAAGACCTTCAAGGCCCTCGTCAACTGCTTCAACTCCGACGGCGCGCTTCCGGAGCTCGCGAAACTCGTGAATCGGATGAGCGAGCGCGACCTGCATGCAGTCGTGCAGGCGCTCAACCGGCACGTCATCTCGAACCCCCACCTGATCTACGGCCTCGAGAAGAGCTTCTTCGAGATGGAGGACAAGAAGATCCTCGATCCCCTTTTGAGGAATACCTCTAAGATCCTCGCCAACGAGAAGCTCGTCACCTCCGTGCTCGGGTTGCTCAAGGACAAGTCGATCCTCGACTCGCTCTCGGGATATCTCGGGATCCGCTACGAGATCGGCGACAAGAACGTGCTGCGCGCGCTCGAGATGATTGGTGAGAAGATCGACGCGCCTGGCACGCTGAGCCTGCTCGATCAGGCTCTCCTGATCACCCGCTCGCGCGAGTTCCCCGTCCTCGAGGAGAAACTTCTCGCGGCCAGCCCATCAGGCCGAAAGCTCGACGACCTGATCGCGAACCTCGTTCGCTACGCAGGCGAGGACAAGAAGCTGCCCGTCGGCAAACGCTTCGTCGACGCGCTTCTCTCGGGCGACCTTTTGAAGGCGTTCGACGGCCTGGTCGGCGACGATCCCGCGAGTGTGAAAGCGAACGTGCCGAAGCTCGGCGCCGTCATGCGGACGATGCTCGAGAACGACGGCAAGATCATGAAGGACATGGGCCAGCTTTTCGGAGTCCTCGCGGATCCGATCCCCTGCCTCAAGGGTTCGAAGTCGATCCGCAACGTCTCGATGAGCTTTCTCACGGAGCTCGTGTCGCGGACGCCGGAGGCTGCGGCTGAATTCATCCTGCAGGGAAGCGTGCTCGATCACGCCGCGATTTCACCGTTCTGCAAGCTTAAGCCCGAGCTCGACCTTTATTATCCGGCCGTCTCGCAGCTCGCGGGCACCTCGACTTTCGCCGCGACTCACGAGCTCCTGAAGTCGCTTGCGGCCGTTCACGGCGCAAACGCCGGGAGCCAGCCGCTGCTCGAGCTCTTCGTGGACTTTCTCGCCGATCCGGGGGCAAGCCCTGGCGGCGGTTTCCAGCTGCTCTTGCCGCTACTTTCCGAGTTGAGCGACCGCGGCGCCTGGGATGACCTCGCGCTGATCGGAACCCTCTCGACTCGCGACTCGCGCGGCTCGCTCCTGCCCGATACGGTCAAATTCCTCACTGATCCGGCCGGGAAGCTCGGCAACGTCTCGGTCTCCGACGTCCTGACCCAAGCGGTCTCGCGAGTGAGCACGGAGCGCGTGCGCGACGTGGTCCTGAGCATCGAAGAAACCATGCGCACGCATCAGGCGATCGCGGCGCCCGCGCTCTCGAGCCTGCGCGACGCCTACTTCGCCAACAGCGCGCACCCCTTCATCGAGCTCGCTTCTGATTTCCTGAGCCAGGCTTCCACTAACGACGAGCTTTTCAGCACGCTTCTGACTTACAGCTCGTCATCCGAGTTCAAGGACTTCCTCGGCTCGCTGGACCGCATGAGCCAGACGGGGCAGCTGAGAGATTTGATGGGCGCGCTGCTCACGATGTTCCACGACTACGGCGCTCGCGAAAAATACGAGATCTCGGAAGTCGTAAAGCCTTTGCTTTCGCCCAAGCTCCGGCACGACCTGGTCTCTACGGAGCTTGCTGCGTATCAGGGCAAGGCGATCCAGATGAAGCTCTCGCCCGAGTGCGCACTCATCAAGCTCACGTTCCCATTGGAGGAGTATAAGGCTCCGGGGTTCGACGCTCAGCTGGACCATATGGCAGCCTGCCTGAATTCGAACGGCTCCCGCCCGGACGCCGCGCAAGCGATCGCCTTCGCGCGTACCGCTCACGTGGAGGACGGCCGCAGCTTCCTGGGCTTCAACATCGACTTCCTGAAGGGCCTGCCGCTGCAGGCGCCGGATCTGGGCTTTCTCACGGACGCGTGGATGCGCACCCTGGATGATGGGCGTTTCTACCGCGCGCTCGATGCCTTGCCGCTCTGGATGCCCGCGCTCAAGCCGCTCTTCGGACTGATCAGCCCCGTAATGATGGCGAACCGCCCGGAGCTGCAGCGCCTCGAAACTTTCGGCGGCAAACTCCTGAAGCGCGACGATCTCATCGAAGTCGTGCGTTACACCGACGATCTCGCGAGTGCCCCGGTGCAGAAAGATTCTCCCTACGTCCCGGCACCTCACCTGAATCTCGAGAAAGACCGCCTCTTCAAGTGGATCAATAACAAGGAATGCGAAAGCCCCCAGAGCGTGGACGGCCGCGCGCGGCTGATCCTCGACGACTACGCCAACGCGATCAACAACTGGGAAGTCTTCGACGGCGTGGGCCGCCGCCGCTGGACGATGGAGGAGTTCTATCCCCGCGCGAAGGAAGCGCTTCAGAAGCTCGCCGAGCCTTCGGTGATCCCCGAAGAAGAGCATCCGGATTCGCAGCCCAAGTACGTCGTCGATGCGATCCTCAACGTGCTCAAGTATTTCACGCTCGAGCCCGGGCAGAAGAAAGACCGCTTCCGCCACTACGAGCCCAAAGAGCTTTCCGAGTGGCTCTACCGCCGCTCGAACGATTACCGCCCGATGACGTATTTTTATCCGACCGAGGATGTTCCGCGCGTCCGCTACGTCAACACGCTCGACATGCTCGAGCTCGTGCTCGTGAACGCGGATTACGTCGCGCCATGGCCGTTCTCGAAGAATTTCGCGCTCGAGTTCTCGGCCCTGATCGGCAACGCATGGGGCGACGAGCCGCAGGA
>JAYVOO010000247.1:0-1895 GCA_043757905.1 Oligoflexia bacterium | reverse complement strand
TCAAAGTCTGGCGGATAGTGGACATCTTCCGGCTTCACGGCAAAAGGACGCAACCATCCCTCGGGCCTATGGCAATTTTTACTGATCACGGGGGGGTGAAGGAACACTTCAGCGAAATCGGCAGTGGCAATAATTTTCACCATTGCTTGAATGTGCCTCCAGTAAACAGCGCCGTGGTGCCGTTTCATTTCCGGCGAATCGGTATTCAAGACCCGGATTCGGTGATGTGAAGCGGCGAGGAAATGAGCATCGATCTGACGAACGGCTTTGGCAGGCAGCTTGAGACCGTAAAATGCGGTAGTAACAATCGTTCCGTATTTCATTTTATCCTCCTGATTTGCGCTAGGAGCCTCCTGGCTCCTTTTAAAACTCTTGTTCAAGGTAGAGGGTCTTATTTAAGACCGCCCCGTGGCTCCACTCCCCAAGTTCGGTCTTCGCGTTTTTGAATTTTCTGAGGATTAACGTGATAGCCGAATCGCCCTCTCGAAGCTCGACGGACTGAGGCACCGCTTCTACGTCGATTACGCGCTCACCCCGCGCACCGGAGACAATAATTTTGTCTGCCTGGGGGACCGATGACACGAGAACGGTGCCCCGCTTGTACCGACCTACGCTTGAGTCCGCTCCCTTGGTTTTGGGACCACTCGGCTCCGCTTCCTTCCGTTCAGCCACATCGGACTTCCGCGCTTTACAGCGAAGCCATACGCGATACCCAGAGGAAAGTGTCTGCAAGAATTTATCCGAAAACTCGCATTTCACGTTGGCCACGATGGGTTTCATCTCGGCTGATTCGCTTGCATCAGTCCCGCTCAAGCTCTGAACAGTTTTTCCGTTCACAACGACGGTGACCCCGCCGAGCTGTGCCGCCCGCGAAAGGCATTTCGATTGGGCAACTAGCGCGGCGGCCTCTGGATCTAGATCGTCGGCTGAGCAATTCACGAAATAGTAGGAACCATCCTCCAGCTTGGTATTTGTGATCCAGGCAGGCAGGGAGTCTTGGCTTGGGCGTGAAGACGCAGCACAGCCAGCGAGCATGGCCACGAAAACAGCAATGGCGAGCGCCTTACTTTGTGAAAAGTTCACTGCGCGGCCTCGCGTATTTGCAGAGCTCGGATGGATTGAATTTAATAAAAACGATCTTCCAGGAGCCCTCTGCTCGCTCACTAATCGAAGTCTTGTTCCGAATGACCCACTGAAAAATACCCTTGCTTCGGCTCTCTATTTTCTGAGCTTCATCTTGATTTTCTTGCCTGCTCCATCCCGGAGCATCATCATCGCGTACTTTTTTATTGAACGGATGCATAAAGTCTTCCGATGTGCCGCTATCCATTTTGGCCAGTTCCGATGGTGTAGCCGAAAAGTAAATTGATTCCAAATAGTCGCCAGGCGGCTTGATTCCAGCTTCGGCTATAAGTTGAATGGCAATTCGTACCGCCTGAGAGCTAATAGCCACTCTTTGATATTGGTAGTTGCTGACTTCGGCGTTGGCATTTTTAAGCTCTCGCTTTCCGATCGTTGATTTCGTCAATGGCTCTTCTTTTTCGAGGCAGGCGTTCTCACTAGGACAGAGAGCAATCTTGTAGGGCGGAGTGGTTTCGAGAATTGAATAAAATGAAATGTAGGAGAACTTTCTTGAATTTATGAAGCTGTATTGCTGCCCTTCCGCACTCTTGGCTGTGAGATAATCTACGTCACTAATCTGAGTGGGTTGGCCGTACAATCCACCATAGTAAGTGGTAGGGTCGAACATTGCCTGAATGAAGACTTTCTTCAATGTCTCGATGTCGAGGTTTGTATTGGCAACATAAGTTGAGACGCTCTCCATCGGAGTACCCGAAGGCGGCGTCAATGGAACGGAGAACTCGAAATCCATTTTGAGCGGCCTGGCTCCTGGC
>JAYVOO010000246.1:0-1896 GCA_043757905.1 Oligoflexia bacterium | reverse complement strand
AGGAAATAGATGTCGCGAATGGCGACAGAGACTGTCTCGTTGTTGAAGAGGGTGAACTCGAGCTTCGAGATCGCCTGATCGGCTTCGAGAAGGGGAGGCTTAAAGGTGAGGATCGTCTCGTTGACGAGCGAGAGGAGCAAATCCGTCGCGGTTCGGGCCTGGCCCTGAAGCTCCTCGATACGCTTCAAGATGGGGGACTCCTTGGCGTGGTAGGTGATCAGGAGGCCCTTGCGGATGAACACGCCGAGCTTGTTCGTCAGTTCGCGGACGGTATCGGCCTCCGGTGTGCAGTTTGAATCATAACTTCGTAGAATCAGAAAAGTGGTTTCGCCGATGCGCTCGAGCTTGGGCTGGTGGGACGGATCCATGCAATCCTGGATGGAAGTCGCGTGCAGGTTGAACTCTTGGGCGACTTTCGCGAGCTCGTCACGCTCGGATGTGAAGACATCGATCCAGAGGAACCCTGCTTCCGGTGAACCCAGCCGGCGGATCATTCGCGCGGTCCCGAGAGCGCGGGCCGGGGCTCACGCACCCAGCTCCGGACAGAAGGATGCGCCCAGATCTCGGCCGCGAAGCGCGCCACATCCGGAAAACCGGAAAGATCATAGCGGTAATGGACCAGGCGCTTAAGCGTGTAGCCCAGCTCGAAATCCGCGATTCCCAACTTCGCGGCTCCAGCGGCTGAATCGCGGCGGGCCAATCGGCGCTGGACGACATTAACTAGTTGGTCGATTTCCTCGAGGGCATCGGAAGTGAGGTGCGGTGGATCCACCGGTTCGAATAACCCTTCGAAAGGCAGGCACTGTCGCAACGTCACGAGATCCGTGCGCAACCAGGAAAGAATCTCCCGGTCGGCGGCGCGGGCCCGCGGATTTGCGGGCAGAAGCGCCGCGTGACCAGGGGACTGGAAGGTCTCTTCCAGGTATTCAATGATCGCAAGCGACTCGCCCACGACCGCACCCTGGTGCTCGAGCGCGGGAATCTTTGCGTTCCAAGCCCGCTTCCGGAAGTTCACGGACTCGGGAGTCTCAGCATAGAGGTTTACCGTCTTCAGCTCAAATGGCAGCTTTTTCTCGCGGAGGACAATCCAGGCGGAGAGCCCCCAGGGAGAGCAGAAGCGTTCGTCGGCCCAAAGGATCAGTGGATCGGTGTTTGGCATCTATCCATCTCCTATAGCATCACTCGCGCCCCGGGCTTAGGCTTAAGGTGTAGCGAGGTGGACGCATGAAAGCGACAGGACCTCGGAGCGACGGGCCAGCGAAGTGTTCGCGGTCGACGATGCAGTCGCGTGAACGCTTACATTGACGAGCGCTGCTTCGGTGATGACGCCGCCGGCTTCTACCGAAGATGGCCGGGTGAACAGGATCGGGACGGTGAAACCCTGATCGAGCAGCGACTGGATCTCCGCAAGATCGATCGGAGTCTGCGTCACGGCGCCTGCGTTCGTGCGGTAAGCGTCCATGGACGTCGTAGGAGTGGCCACCTGGAGGACCAATTCTTTCCCGTCTGGAAAGATGTAAGCGCCCGCAGTCACTCCGTCCGAGGTCGCGCAGTCAGCCAGCGTAGCGGCATGGGCACTCGTTGCAGCGGCGAAAAATGCGAAAGAAGCTAAAAAAGCGATGACGGGGTTCATTGGGATTCTCCTGAGCCCCGGTTTACCAGACACGTCATCCATTGAATAGCGGCTATTTACTTTGTTCCGTTATGCCTTCAGCTGCTGCCGCATGACATACGGAAGGATGCCGCCGTGGAGAAAGTACTCGACCTCGTTTGGAGTGTCGATGCGGACCAATGCCTTGAACTCATGCGACTTGCCGTCGGTGGTCGTGGCCTTGACCAGGATCTTCTGTCCCGGCTGGGCGGAAGCCACACCCTGGATGTCGAAGGTCTCAAGCC